>CANQIW010000052.1 GCA_947624055.1 uncultured Lachnospiraceae bacterium | reverse complement strand
GGCGAATCAGCAATGGTTTGACGTGCTGTTCATGAGCTGTGTGGAAGGCCTGTCCTATGCGGAGATGGCGGGCAGACTCAATGTTCCGGAGACTGTTCTGCGCGCAAGGCTGTATCGTGCAAGATTGTTTATCAAGGAAAAGTTTGGGGATGAATTCAGGGATGAATGATTCACCGCCGCGGATACGTCCCCTTATCCTTCAGGGTATTTGGCGCTGCAGGGTAAGGAGGCTTATCCGCAAATTGTTTGCCGGATGGAGATCCCTTTCGTGTTCTCTGTACGGCAAAAGCATTCTGTCTGCGGCCGGGCGGCGTGTATTATAATTTAGTTTACGAGCTCTTCGAAGAGGGCTGTGATCGTGTCTACCGCGTCGCTTGCGCTGCTCTTTTCCATCGCGGTGATGTAGGATCGGCGGTTCTCATACAGTTCCATGATCTTGCCGGTGAGGAGCTCCGGGGTGAGCTGTTCCTCTTCGAGCATGATGCTGAAGCCCTGCTTCTGGAACGATTTCGCGTTGAGGATCTGATCGCCCCGGCTCGCTGCCGCGGACAGAGGGATCAGGAGGTTCGGCTTGCACAGCTCCAGCAGCTCGCAGATCGCGTTTGCTCCGGCTCTCGATACGACAAGGTCGGCGAGGGCAAACAAGTCCGCGAGCTCCTGCTGGATGTACTCATACTGCACGTAGCCGGGAGTGCCTGTGAGCGTCTCGTCGAGATTGCCTTTTCCGCACAGATGGACGACCTGGAAGGTCTTCAGGAGCGTGGGAAGGATGCCGCGGATCGCTTTGTTGACAGCGACGGAGCCGAGACTGCCCCCGATGACGAGCAGTACCGGTCTGTCGGCGGTGAAGCCGCAGAATTTTAGGCCGGCAAGCCGGTTTCCCCGGCGAAGCTCCTCCCGGATCGGACAGCCTGTCAGGACGGCCTTGCCCTCGGGGAGCAGAGAGACCGTTTCGGGGAAATTGCAGCACACTCTGGATGCGGCCGGGATCGCGAGACGGTTCGCCAGCCCGGGCGTCATGTCGGATTCGTGGATGACGACAGGGATTTTCTGCCCCTTGGCCGCCTGTACGACAGGCACCGTCACGAAACCGCCCTTGGAAAAGATAATGTCGGGGCGCAGCTGCTTCAGAAGTTTTTTGGCCTGCAGGAATCCCTTCGCGACTCGAAACGGATCCGTGAAATTTTTGAGATCGAAATATCGGCGCAGTTTTCCTGAGGAGATCCCATGGTATGGGATGCCGAGCTCCTCAATCAGTTTTTTTTCGATTCCGTCGTAGGAACCGATGTATTGAATCTCGTAGCCGAGCTCCCGCAGGCGTGGGATCAGGGCAATATTCGGGGTGACATGGCCGGCTGTACCGCCGCCGGTGAGAATGATTCGCTTCATATCGATCCTCCGGATTGAAATATCAGGCAGATGTACGGCCTGCTATTCATATTATTAAATGAAATCACTGTGTAGACGCATCATCTACAGTTTATCGTTTATCCGGGAAAAGTCAAGAAGGGACTTGAATTCAATGAATGAAGAAAACAGGAAGACAGGAACTGACAATAAGATCGTGTCTTTTCAGATAACCGAAGAGGAAATGCAGGATCCGAAACAGGATCTCTATGTGCGCGAGAGCCTGATCCGGGAGGCGGACGAGCTCGAGGCAGAGCTGAACAGGCGCCCCGATCTGGCCGACGTCAAGGCGCCCGAGGGGATGTACCAGTCGATCGTCAAAGAGCTGAAGGCGCGCGGTGCGTGGGAGGAAGACGAAGCGTCCGATGCCGAAGCCGAAGAGAAGGATCCTGCGGCGCAGGAGGAGCTTTACGCGCAGCTTTCGGAGGAGGATCGGAAGGCGCTCGCACTCGGCAGGGAGCTGTCCCGAAAAAAAGAGGAGAAGGCGAAGAAGCGCCGCCGCAGGAGGAAGGTTTTCCGGATTGCCGGTGTGGCCGCGGCCTGTCTTGCGATCGTTTTTGGAGTCGGCATGACGAGCGACGCGAACCGGAGACTGGTGCAGCGGATGTGGGATGGGTGGATGGTAGAGTTTGGATTCAAAGTAAATACAAATTATACAGGAGATGAAGAAAGTGTTCGAAGTAAAAGCAAGGATGAGATTGAGGCAATGGAAGCAATCAGTGAGCAGCTTGGAAGTCCGTCGATCGATTTTGGATATCTTCCAAAAGGAATGGAGTATGAAGGATATGAGATTACAAATAAAAATCAGGCAGCCTTGTTCTATTCTTATCGGGACACTTTATTTTATGTAACGATTACAAATTTGAATGAAGAAGGATCCTATTATTACAAGTATGATAATGAGGCGGTTTATCGGGAGACGGTTAAAAGCCATGATGAGGTCGAGGCAAAAATATGGGAAGTAAATCAGGATATCAAAGAAGAAACATATGTTGCGGAATTAGAATATAAAGGATGGCGTTATGTATTGAATGGTATGCTTCCGTTTGGGGAACTGGAGAAAATAGTTGAATGGATTCTTATTTTGTAGAACTGCGTCACATTGTTGAAAATGAAACGTTAGTATTTATACAATCTGGAAGGAAAGGAGGGAGAGAGATGAAAAGAGTGAAGCAAATAGCGGTCTCCGCACTGCTGGTGTTTTGCCTTGCGATGACTGCGCTTCCGGTGTGTGCAGCGGACGAACTGCTCGGGACGGTGGTCGACGGTTCCCTGTTGACGGACGAGGATTCCGCTGAGGTGACGGTTTATCCGAAAGCCCGGGGGAGTCTGTTGAGCTACGGAACCGGGGGTATTTCGATTGCCGGAAAGCGTCTGGTAAGGATAGCAGGAAGTACTGCAGCCTACAAAAAGGTAGAGAAGGTCAAAGTGTCGATCCTGCTGCAGCGTCTGGAAGGCAAAAGTTGGGAGCATGTCCTGACGATGGGACCGAAGATTGCGTACAACACGAACATCGTGTCAAACAGCAACACGTACTCGGTTACCGGCGGTTACTATTATCGCGCGTATGGCTTGCATACAGTGATCAATGGCAGTACAAGTGAGTCCACGCCGAGTAGTTCTGACGGAATCTGGGTGAGCTGACACGAGCTGGTGCGCACTGTGACTAACGCGGGTCTCCTGTCGCGACAGATCGTGGCAGTCAGAAGTCACTTGCCTGTGGAGACTGCGTCAGACAGAAGTTGCTGGCCGCGGCAGACTGCGAGCGACAGCGCGTCACACAACCGGCCGGATTGGTCGGATACCGCCGTTTGGCGGTTCGGGAGCCGCACCGGAAATCGCGGCAGAGATTTAAAGGTAACTGCATACGAAGCAACAAAGCGGAGATACCAACCAAAATCCTTTTGTTGAGGAAGATGCCATGGCGGAAAAGGGAGTTTTCCGCTATGGGGTATCTCCGGAGCAATAAGGGGTGAAGTACATTATGAAGATGAAGTATTTTCGGTTTTTGTATGGGGAGACCGGACAGTGCTTTCTGCACTTTGGAGAACTGCAGGATGGCATGAAGGAAGAGACTTATTCGTTTCTGTATCTGAGAAGAGTGGAGAAGCATGTGGAGCAGAGAAAGTCTGCGCGCAGGCTTTTTTTGTTTCCGGGACATGTGAATCTCGCGATTCTCGGGAGCGCGGACGAGGAGACGTTCCGTGTTCTGAAGGAGCTGCTTCGGGATACGGAGATCGACACGCTGCTCGTGGGCGATGAAAAGTCCGCGATGTGGGACGAACTGACAGGGGTAAAGGAAATCGTGAGGCTTGCGAACGGTACCTATCAAACGGAAACGGCAGGCTGGAATTTCCTGATCCGCTCCTTTGCGGACGGCACGGTCGCTCTGGCGCACGGGCTTTCCTCCGACGCGCAGGATGACAGGTTCGAGGACTGTGTGATGAGTGTCAAAGCCCTGCGAGAGGGGACGCCGTGTCAGAAGGAAGCCTCTCCGGACGGCTACGGGTGTGCGCTCGGATGCGCGCTGTATCAGGACTACGATGTGTGCAGATATCGCGGAAGCGACGGCAGACCGGCATTCGGAACAGGAACGCTGATCTTCGGCGGCAGCGAGGATGAGGAGACCTGCAGGGAGCTTTTGAAGAAGGCGCAGGCAAAGCTCGGAGAGATCCGCTTCCTTGGTCTGACTGCCGGACAGGCTCGGATGCAGGCGGCTGTCGCGGAGGCGGTTCAGGCAGAATACGCGTCGGCGTCGGGGAAGGATTCAGCCGGGATGGAGAACTGCCCGGATGTATCTGCGGATGGTCTTCGCAGGTATCTTGTCGGGACAGAGGATCTGGGCGACCAGGCCGCCGCGAAGTTGTGCCGGAACGGATGGAACTGCAGGCCGGTCATATTGAGAGGCGGCGCGGGCGTGTGCTGCTCGGGGCTTTTGAAATATAGCCTGTAAAAGCCATCCGGAAGAGAGTTGAGCCGCGGGATGCCCGTGGGGATACCCTGTGAAATAAAAATCGAATCTATTGATTTTTCGTAACTGTCCAAAACCGCCCGGAGCGAAAACGTGAAGGGAGCGAACGGACAAAGAAAGGCCGCCGTGGTCTGTGCCGGGAGGGATGTCCTCTTCCTGCACGCCGCGGCGGTTTTTTCATCAAAAAATACTGTGCAAAGCACGTAAGAGATTGTATAATAGAATACAAAGGAAGTTTGCCTGCCTGCGGGCGGCAGCTTCGCAAATCGGCGACGGAAGGGTACAATTTCGGGGCATATTAGTAAGATATCGGACAGGAAGGGGTGCAAACTATGAAACTTACATTTTTGGGAGCGACACATGAGGTTACCGGCAGCTGTTTTCTGCTGGAGGCGGCGGGAAAGAGGATCCTGATTGACTGCGGGATGGAGCAGGGGCCGGATATCTATGAGAACGCGGAGCTTCCGGTCAAGCCAGCGGACATCGACATGGTGCTTCTTACGCACGCGCACATGGATCACTCAGGGAAGCTGCCGCTGCTGTACAAGAACGGCTTTGGCGGGCAGGTGTTCGCGACGACCGGCACTGCGGATCTGTGCGAGATCATGTTGCGTGACAGCGCACACATTCAGATGTTTGAGGCAGAGTGGAAGAACCGCAAGGCGAAGAGAGCCGGACGCGAGTCCGTGGAGCCGCTGTACGACATGGATGACGCCGTCGGTGTGCTCGCCTGTTTTGTGCGCTGCGAATATATGAAAGAGATCATGATCGCGGAAGGGATCCGTGTCCGCTTTATCGACGCCGGACATCTGCTCGGTTCGTCCTCGATCGAGGTCTGGATCAAAGAAAAGGATGTCGAGAAGAAGATCGTATTCTCCGGCGATATCGGGAACACGAAGCAGCCGCTAATCTGTGATCCGCAGTACCCGAAGAGCGCGGATTACGTTGTGATGGAGTCCACCTACGGCGACAGGAGCCATGATGCGCCGGTGGATTACGCGACAGCGCTCGCCGAGGTCATCCAGCGCACGTTCGACCGCGGCGGCAATGTGGTCGTGCCGTCCTTCGCGGTGGGCCGGACCCAGGAGATGCTCTACTTCATCCGCCACATCAAGCAGGAGAAGCTGGTGCACGGCCACGATGATTTTGAGGTATATGTGGACAGCCCGCTTGCGAACGAGGCGACGAATATCTTCCGCGAGCATATGTGGAGCGATTTTGACGAGGAGGCGACGGAGCTTCTGCGCCAGGGGATCAATCCGATCGGCTTTACCGGCCTGAAGACCTCTATCACGAGCGACGACTCCAGGCGGATCAACGAGGACATGCGGCCGAAGGTGATCCTGTCCGCGAGCGGCATGTGCGACGCGGGCCGCATCAAGCATCACCTGAAGCACAACCTTTGGAGACCGGAGTCGACGATCCTCTTCGTGGGCTACCAGGCGGTCGGGACGCTGGGGCGCGCACTCGTGGACGGGGCGACGAATGTCAAACTCTTTGGCGAGGAGATCGAGGTAAAGGCCGAGGTGCTTATGCTGCCCGGCATCAGCGGACACGCGGACAATCAGGGGTTGATGCGCTGGATCACTTCTTTTGAGGAGAAACCGTCAAAGGTGTTTGTCGTGCACGGAGAGGACACGGTCTGTGATCTCTTCACGGATCGGCTGAAGAATGAGCAGGGACTGGACGCGTACGCGCCGTATTCCGGGACGGAGTTTGACCTGGCGGCCGGCAGGTTCATTGTGCAGGCCGAGCCGATCCGCACGAAGAAGGCGCAGAAGACGGAGGCGGCTGCGAAGGTGACAAAGACCTTTGCGAGACTGCTGTCGGCCGGTCAGCGCCTGATCAGCGTGATCCGCAAGAATGAGGGCGGAGCGAACGCCGACCTGGACAAGTTCGCGCGGCAGATCCATGAGCTGTGCGACAGGTGGGAGAGATAGAGAACAGAGCAAAAGAGTGCAAAGTGTAACTTTGCAAAACACGTGTGATTTGAAGTGGAGGAACCATGAGGTCTGGTGCGGGAAACGGTAGAAGAAGATCCGGATTTTCGGTTGTGCTGTGCATATTGCTTGTGATCGCGGCAGTGGTCTGCGTGTTTTGCGTGATCAATTTTGACGTGATTGAGAGAGTGCGCTATCAGCTGACCAGCGGCGGTCTGGAGAGCTGGGAGGACGCGGCGCGTGAAGAGGGTTTTGTGTCCGCCGTGGAGGAATATTACTACGACAATCTCCCGGAACAGCTTCATGAGGCCTACCGGGAGATGTATGTCCACATCATGCGCGGGGAGGACTCCGGGCTTTTTCTGGCATATGTGAGTGGAGACGATTTCTGGAAGGCCTATTACGCGGTGCTCGCGGATCACCCGGAGATCTTCTGGATCGGCACGAGCGCGCAGATTGAGACGGATTTTACCGGCCGCGTGGTTGGGTACGATCTGGAAATCACGGTTCCGGCGGAGGCCAGACCGTCCATGAGGCAGAATCTGGAGGCGGCCGCGGATGAGTGCATTGCCCGGATCCCTTCGATCGCGGCAGACTATGAACGCATCAAGGATGTCTATGAATACCTGATCGATACGGTTGAGTATCGGGCAGGGAGTGCGGACTCCCAGAATATCCAGAGTGCGCTTCTGTACCATACATCCGTCTGCGCCGGCTACGCGAAGGCGTTCCAGTATATCCTGCACCGGATGGGGCTTTTCTGCACGTACATCACGGGCAAGACGAAGGACGGCGGGGATCACGGCTGGAACATGGTGCGCATCGACGGCGAATATTATTACGTGGACGTCACATGGGGCGATCCGGTATTTGTGGGACAGATCGAGGGCGGGGACAGTGATAATGTGACGAATTACAATTATCTGTGCTGCACGGAGAGCGATCTTTTCAGAACGCATATACCGGACGATTCGATCACGCTTCCGCCCTGCACCTCGGACAAGTACGATTATTACAAACTGAACGGATTTTACTATGAAACTTTTGATTATAGCACGATTCAAAATGCGCTGATGAATTCCGTCTGGAACGGGGAGCACAGCATTGTCATGAAGTTCGGGAGCAGTGAGGCGCTCGAGGCGGCCAGATATGAGCTGTTTGAGGGCGGGCTGCTGGACGAGCCCGGGCAGTATCTGATGGATTTAAGCGGCGTGACGACCTGGAATTACCGCTACCATGTCGACGACGATTTCCGCCTGATCACGATATACTGGTGAAACGAAGGCGCAGAGAATGAAAGAAAGGGAATGCCTGTGCCGCGGGCATAAGCATTCCCTCTTTTTATGCCTGTCTGGCTGTGTTATTGCGCGATCGCCTGCTTGAGCGCCTGCGCGAGCTGATCCGGGCAGGAGGTCGGGCGCGGACCGCAGTGGATCCCTTCGAGACGCGCGATCGCGTCGGTAGCCTTCATTCCCTGCACGAGACGTGCGACGCCCTGTGTGTTTCCGGAGCATCCGCCGACAAACTGTACATTTTTGATCACATCCCCATCCAGATCGACATGGATCTCCATGGAGCAGACTCCTTTTGGCTTGTATACCATATTTCATTCCTCCCGTTTTATGTTTTGTTGTGTCTCTGCGCAAAGTATCGCTGTTGCTCACAAGTATAATCCTTTTTTGAGACAGTTTCAAGACTCTTGTACCTGAGTTTCCGCAGTTCCATCCACGGGGTTGTTTTCCCAATACATTGTTTATGAAGAAAAGAATTTGAATAAAGGCGGTAATTGTAAAAGGGGGAGGAGTCTGATATAATTATATTGCATTTTATGAAAAAGGAATAATATGATAAATTTTTAGCGTAAAAACTTTTACAATCAAGAAAGCCGCTAATGAATTTTTTTATAGAATATGTCAGGCGGAAGTGCGGAGCACAGAGCAACCGGTATGGCTATTTCCGTTCTTGGCGTTATGATATTATGGGAGGCAGCGGAAGATGAAGCACAAGGTGCCCAGGCTTTTGACCGGCAGTATTATTTTTGTGATCATTCTCTGCGTGATCGTTTTCACCACGCAGACGATGCGCATGAACCGCAAGGGCGCGGAGACGATCGGGGAGATCGGCGAGGTCTATATGTCCGGGATGAGCAGGCAGGCGGCCAAACATTTCGGGACGATCATGGATCTGAGGCTGTCTCAGGTGGCGGGTCTTGTGGACGCCGTACCGCCGGATACGATCACGAATCCGACGTCGATGCGCGTTACGCTTACCCATCATGCGCGCTCGAGGGGTTTCGATCATCTGGCGCTGTGCGCGTCGGACGGGACGATCGACATGTTTTTCGGCACCGATGTGGAGATAGATGAATCGGACGATTTTCTGGAATCGCTGCGGGACGGCGAGCAGAAAATTGCGATGGGAACGGATTCGCTGGGCGGGGAGATCGTGCTGATGGGCGTTCCGGCCGTGTATCCGATGGAAGGCGGCAAGGAGTGCATCGGACTGGTCGCGGGACTTCCGGTGAGTTATATCAGTGAGACGCTTGCGCTGAATCTGGAGGAGTCGACGGATTACTATTTTATCATCCGCAAGGACGGGAGTTTTATCATCCGGGACGCTGAAGTGGATGACAACGATTATTTCACCCGCGTTCAGAATAAGTACACGGACGTCGGCGGGAAGTCGGTCGAGCAGTACACGAAGGAGCTTCGCGCGGCGATGGCCAGAAACGAGAGTTATTCGACGCAGTTTACGCTCTCGGGGAGCGACCAGCGTTATCTGTATGCGACGAGTCTGCCGAACACGGAGTGGTATCTCATGATGTTCATGCCGTACGGGCAGCTGAACAAAGCGATCGGCGATCTCGGAAGAACATGGACGATGACCGCGATCCGAAACTGCGTGATTATCGTAGCCATTCTGCTTGTGATTTTCTGCTGGTATTTTCACCTGCTCCGGCAGCACATGGACAAGATGGAGGAGGCGCGGGAGGCTGCGGAGCACGCGAACCGGGCCAAGAGCGAATTTCTCTCCAACATGAGTCACGATATCCGCACGCCGATGAACGGGATTGTCGGCATGACTGCGCTCGCGCTGTCGAACCCGGACGACAAGGGGCAGATACAGAACTGCCTGAAGAAGATCACGCAGTCCAGCAGGCATCTTCTGGGATTGATCAACGATATCCTCGACATGGCGAAGATCGAGAGCGGCAAGATGTCCCTGAACATGGAGCAGACTTCTCTGTGCGAGATCGCACAGGGATCCGCCGATATCATACTGTCGCAGAGTCAGCAGAAGGATCAGAAATTCGACGTCAATATTCATGATATCTCGGCGGAGTATGTCCGCTGCGACAGCGTCCGGCTGAATCAGGTGCTGATGAATCTGCTCGGCAATGCGGTCAAGTTCACGCCGGAAGGCGGATCGGTCGGGCTCGAGCTTTACGAGGAGGGGTCGCCGCTCGGGGCAGAGTATGTGCGGGCGCATTTCCGTGTCAGGGACAACGGGATCGGCATGAGCGAGGAATTCCGTAAGAAGGTATTTGAAACCTTCGCGCGCGAGGACAGCGCGAGAGTGCAGAAGACAGAAGGCACAGGTCTCGGCATGGCGATCACGAAATACATCGTGGACGCGATGAAGGGGACGATCGAGGTCGCGAGCGAGCAGGGGAAGGGCACGGAATTTCATGTGACGCTCGATCTGGAGAAAGCGCCGAAGCAGGAGGCGGAGGAGCCCCTCTCTGTATCCGGGGAAGCTGAAAACGTGACGTTCAATGGAAATCACATCATCTTTGCGGAGGACAACGATCTGAACTGGGAGGTGGCGGACGGGCTGCTTTCGG
The DNA here is from genome assembly GCA_947624055.1 of uncultured Lachnospiraceae bacterium. Taxonomy (GTDB): domain Bacteria; phylum Bacillota; class Clostridia; order Lachnospirales; family Lachnospiraceae; genus Choladousia. Next base: position 2,261 of record CANQIW010000052.1, on the reverse strand, counting down.
AATTCGGCCTGCAGCTTGACCGGGCGGAGAATGGCAAGGTGTGCGTGCAGCTCTTCGAGCAGTCGCCGCCGGACTACTATGAGGCGATATTGATGGATATTCGCATGCCGGTCATGAACGGTTACGAGGCGTCGATGGCGATCCGCGCGCTGGACCGCGAGGACGCGAAGACGATCCCGATTATCGCGCAGAGCGCGGACGCATTCTCCGATGATATCAGGAAATGCTTGGACGCCGGGATGAACGCGCATGTCGCGAAGCCGATCGACGTGCAGGAGATCGTGCGGCAGCTGAAAAAGTGCATGCAGAAAGAGGAAAAGATATGAGAAGAATTACGATTTTGGTTTTAGCCGTGTGTACGATGCTTTCGCTTGCGGCGTGCGGAAGACAGCAGCAGGTACCGCAGACGGACGCGCAGACGGAGACGGAACAGGAAGTCACGGAGCTCACGCTGTGGACATACCCGGTCGGCGACTGGGGGAACAAGAGTGTGGTTTCCAACCTGATTTCGGAGTTCCACAGGCAGTACCCGGAATACCATGTCTCGGTGGAGTATCTCGACTATGTCAGCGGCGACGAGAAGGTCGCGCAGGCTGCGGAGGACGGAACTCTTCCGGATCTGGTGTTTGAGGGGCCGGAGCGCCTGGTGGCGGACTGGGGCGATAAGGGCATGATGGCAGATCTCTCCGATCTGTGGGAATCGGAGCCGGCCGGAAAAATCTATGCGCCTGTCCGGGACGCGTGCCAGTACCGCGGCGGGGAATATTATGAGTTCCCACTGTGTATGACGACGCACTGCATGGTGATCAACCGCGATCTGTTTGAGAAGGCAGGAGCACTTGCTTACATCGACGAGGAGAACCGTACCTGGACGACGGACGGCTTTGTAAGCGCGGTGGAAGCGCTGACGGCGTACGGGCAGAAGGAAGCAGGAATCGTGTACTGCGCGGGACAGGGCGGCGACCAGGGCACGCGGGCGCTCGTGACGAACCTCTGCGGAGGCGCGTTCGCGGACGAAGAGCACACGAAGTATGTGTTTGACAGCCCGGAAAACATCGAGGCGCTGCAGCTTTTGAAGGATCTGGACGGTATCTCGTTTGATGAGAGCGCGCTTGGCACGGATGAGATCACGCGTTTCGCAAAGGGCGAGCTCGCGATGGCGTTCTGCTGGAATGTCTCGGTGGAGATCGGACAGACTGTCAACAATCCGAATCTTGATTTTGACATGTTCCCGATGGCTTTTCCGTCGGACGATGGCAAACCGACCCTGCAGGCCGGGATCTGGGGCTTCGGGATCTTCGACAACAAGGATGAGGCAAAGATTGAAGCGGCGAAGGATTTTATCCGCTTTTTCACGGAGGACGACAGAAATTACGCGAGGGCGGTTCTGGCTTCGGCCTACTGGCCGGTGCGCGAGATGCCGGAGCTCTACGCGAACGATGTGCTGATGAAGGAGTACAGCGTCTTCACACAGTATCTCGGCGATTATTATCAGGTGACGCCCGGCTGGGCGGACGCGCGCACGGCGTGGTGGAACATGCTGCAGAAGATCGGGGACGGCGCGGACATCCCGCAGGCGGTGAAGGAATTTAACGACAGCGCGAATGCTGCCGCGCAGGCCGTGGAGAATTAAGTTAGCTGCGCGGCGCAGGATACGAGACGGCAGCAGGATTCGAATGCGGCGTGAGCGGAAAAGGAAAGAGTGAAAAAATACAAGACAACTTTGAAGGGAGATTTTAAATTATGAAAAAGACAGGCATCATCGGGGCAATGGACATTGAGGTAGAACAGCTCAAGAAGGATATGGACATTCGGCGCGAGGTGAAAAAAGCCGGTATGAATTTCTGCGAGGGCGTTCTGAACGGGCAGGAGATCGTAGTGGTGCGAAGCGGCGTCGGCAAAGTGAATGCGGCGGTCTGCGCGCAGATTTTGATCGATGAATTTCAGGTGGATGCCATAATCAACACTGGGATCGCGGGATCGTTGAATGTGGATATTGATATCGGAGATATCGTGATCTCGACGGACGTCGTACACCATGACATGGACGCCGTGAATTTCGGATATGAGCCGGGGCAGATTCCGCAGATGGACGTGTTTTCCTTTGAAGCGGACAAAGAGCTTGCCGATCGGGCGGAGAAGGTTTGCCGGGAAGTGAATTCCGACATCAAGGTATTCCGTGGACGCGTTGTCAGCGGAGATCAGTTTGTTGCGGATAAGACTGTCAAAGAGCGCATCAGCGGGCTGTTTCACGGATACTG
>CANQIW010000051.1 GCA_947624055.1 uncultured Lachnospiraceae bacterium | reverse complement strand
CTTTATCGAAACTGATGTCTCCGCTGCGCGCCACCAGGGAATGCTGCGTCTCCGTATACATATAATCGCCCTGCCGCCAGCTGTTGATCCTCGTCGCGCGGCAGCGGATGTCCGCCTGCGCGTCGCAATCGTAGAGCCAGAACGGTACATAAATGCCCTTGATCTCTTTGATCCGGTTTTCGCTCTTGAACAGTTTCGGCAGAAGATATTTCCCCTTCAGGTGCTCTCTCAAACGGTTCTCAGCCGTCTTTTTGTCAAGCTTAAACGGGATCACGAAATCGGGGCGCAGCATCCCCGAGAGCTGCTTCGCAACGATCACCGAATTGCCGCAGTACGGACAGCTCGACGCCGCCATATTGCGATCCGCCACGATCTGTCCGCCGCAGGACTCGCACACGTAAGTGACCAGTCCCTCCTGCTCACCGTCCAGCTCATCGGCTGCCTGCGCGACATTCTCCGCGCTCCAGCTGGGATCGCGATCCTCCTCCATATTCTCTTCGTCAAACTGCTTCAGCGTATCCAGCTCAAATTCCGTATCACAGTACGGACACTTCATCTTCTGCGTGGCGCTGTCAAAACGGATCGCGCCTCCACAGCATGGGCACTTGTACTCCAGAATATCCGCCATCTTTCCTCCGATCCCTCATTCTGATTCCGGATTCCTGTTTCCGATCTCTGCTCTCGAGCCCGGTTCCGGATTCCTGCTTTCGATTCCAGTTTTCAATTCCGATTCCATGTTTCTGCTTCTGATTCCTGCTTAATTTGCATAATTTACAGCATGTAAGCCTTCGCCCGCCGTAATCCGCAACCGGCGCAGATCACCCGTCTGCCGGGAGGATCTGCGCCGATCTGCCACATCGCCTTTTCGCTTTTATTCCGGCTTCTTTGCGCCGCACTCAGAGCAGAATTTCCCGGTATTCACCGCGCCGCAGGCGCAGGTCCAGCTGCCGGACGGAGCCGCCTGAGCCTGCGCTGCCGCCTGCTGCTGTCCCATCGCATACAGGTTCTGCGCATTCATCCCGCCGGCGTTCGCCGCCATATTGACGCCCATGAAGCCGTTCATCGCTCCAGCGGAATTCGAAGCGGCCGCGCGCATCGCATCCGCCTGAGCGCCGACGAGCGTAGCCGCCGCCATCGTCGGGTCGCGCATCACCGCGCTCTTCTGCATCTGCTTGATCATATCCTCGTCTTCCTTCGACGCGGATACAGAATTGATCCCAAAGGAAGCCACCACGATTCCGCGCAGATCCTTCCATTTCTGCGAAAGCACTTCGTTGAGCGCATCCGCCAGCTCCATCGTGTGCCCCGGCAGCTCACTGTAGCGCACGCCCAGCGCCGAGATCTTCGCAAACGCCGGCTGCAGCGCCGTCATCAGCTCCGTCCTGAGCATACTGTCCATCTCTGAACGCTCATACACGTCCGCGACATTGCCGCAGACATTTGTGTAAAACAGGATCGGATCCGCAATCCGGTAGGAATACTCGCCGTTGCAGCGGATCGAGATATCCACGTCCAGCCCGATGTTGCGGTCGATCACCCGGAACGGTACAGGCGTTGCGGTGCCGTACTTGTTCCCCATGATCTCCTTCGTGTTGAAATAATAGATCCTCTGATCCTTCGCCGGCTCACCGCCGAAAACGAAACGCTTTCCGATCGCCTCGAACGTCTTCCTGAGCGTTTCCCCGAAGCCTCCGCCCAGAATGCTCGGCTCCGTCTTGCTGTCGTACGCATACTCGCCGGGCTCCGCGCAGACCTCCGCCACCTTGCCGTTCTCAACGATCATCATGCACTGTCCGTCCGCCACCGCGATCACGGAGCCGTCCGTGATGATATTGTCTCCCCCGTGTTTGTTGGACGACCGCCCGGAAGCGCGCTTCGCTCCCTTACACACCAAAATGTCCGCGTCCATCGCTTCACAATAAAAGTACTCCTTCCACGCGTCGGCAAGCGCGCCGCCGGCAGAACCCAATGCCGCTTTGATCAGTCCCATAGCTTTCCACCTCCGTCTTTCTCCGCAGTTTTTCTTTCCGGGATTTATCCATAATTTTTATTTCACTTCCGCAGATTTTACGACGCTTCTCTCTCCGTTTTTCCGTTTTCCGTCCAGACCGCGCCTGAACGCCGAAACCTGGTAATAATATCTCGCGCCGCCGTCCAGGTTTTCGTCGGTATAGCTCCGGACGCCGCTCCCGACCTTCGCAATCTTCCTGATCGTGTTCTCCTCGTCCGGCTCGCTTCTGTAAATATAATATCCGTCCGCGCCTGCCACAGCTTCCCATGTAAGCTTTATCGTGAATTCCTCCAGGGAATCCGCCTCAAAGCCGCTCACCTGCTCCGGCGGCGTCGTGATTCTGATCTCCGCGCTCTCAGCCCCGTACACTTTATTTCCGTCGGCATCATACGCAAACGCCCGCATCCGGAAACGATAGTCGGCTGCGCGCTGATACTTCACAGCCCTGGCCTTCACTTTGTCCCCGCCGACAACTGTCTTCACAACCTTATAGCCTTTCTTTTGAGCCTCATAGCGCAGGATCTGGTATCCGTCCGCCCCCTGCATCTTCTGCCATGTGAAGCGCAGCTTTTTGCCTTTTGCAGGAATCTCTGCATGAAAGCTCAGCTTTTTCTTTTTATTGAAGGACGATACGGTAACTTCCTTCTCCGCGCTGAACGCGCCGTACAGCTTTGAACCGTTCTTCTTTTTGTAAGCGCGAACCTTAAAGCGGCAGGTCATCCCATAACTGAACTTTGCGGTAAAGGATGTCTTCCTGACGTTCTTATATTTCTCATATTCTCCGGATTCCTCGTCATACCGGAAAATCTGGTATCCCTGCGCGCCTTCCACCTTCTCCCACGCAAAACTGAGCTGCTTTGTGCCCGTCACCGGTTTCACCGTGAACTCCGGCGCGGACAGACCGTTTCTGCGCGGCTCCGCGGGCTGCAGGGCAGGCTTTGGCTTAGGCGTCGGTACCGTTTCAGACGGTGTTGCGGCTCCTGTCGACGGACCGGAGGGGATCGGCTCTGTCAGACCGGGCGTCGCCTGCGGCTCCTGCGGTGTCTCCGGACTCTGAGGCATCGGATCCGTTTCCTCCGTCTCGCTGTCCGGCTGCGTCTTTTTCCCTATAAAGATCGTCTCCGAGCTTTTCAGGGAAGCAGCCATCTCCAGTCCTGCGCTGTCTACATACTGCAGTTCTGACGCGCTGTCCTGATCATTCTCCGTGACCACGCATCCGACTTCCGCGTAATAATCGCCGGACGGCAGGCGCAGCGTGCCGATCCCGAGTTCCGTCCCGTCCCCGTTCTGAAACAGAGGGCTCTTCCCGGATAAGACGATATCGACAACATAATCTGTGACCTCCGGATCATACACGACCTCCGCGTCCTTCACCTCGCACGGAACATCCGAGAATTCGAATGATACGCTCTCCTCATCGAACGCAGCCAGTCTTGCCTCCTCAACAGCCACAAGGAGTTTGAAACGAAGGGAAGTGACCGTCTCCGCCCTGTTCTTCGGAAGCTCGATCGCCACCGACACGTCATTGCTGTCCTCCGCCTTCTCCAGAACGGCTATCGCGATATTTTTTGCGGACGCCGTAATCGTGGAAAACGCAGTGACGAGCAAAACCGACAGGATCAGATTTTTCATCCATTTCTTCATTTCTCAGTTCCCTCCTTTCAGCTGTTTCTGCTCCGGCAGCGCGATGCTCAGCGTGATATCCCCGAGCTTTTCAAAACTCTCCGGCAGGGTCAGGAACGCCGTATCGCTGACGATGCGCTCTCCCTCCAGCGTAAGAGCGTTATCCACCCGGTACAGCTCCGCACGGACTCTTCCCCTTCCCTCTTTCAGGATTCCCTCATAGACAGCCTTCGAATGCTCTCTGACCTTCACGGGATCCGTCCAATATGCCTCATCCGGCGGCGTCACGAAATAAATCCACTTTCCGTCTGAAGTCTCGCCGAGATTGCCGTTCTCCGGTACATCCGCAAGAATCACCTGCTCCGCGTATACGCTGTCCGTTTCGAGATCCGCACCGACCACGTTGCCGTGCCGGACGCTTCCGTCTTCCGTCTCGACAACCGCGTCGTCGTAGAGCATCACCATATTGTAGGCCGGATTGCCCTTGTAGCTGCCGGTAAAGATCAGCGCGCCGGCCGGAATCGTGAGCGGACTGCCATCCTCATCGTACGCGTACGTACAGGTATTCGCCGCTATGCCGACCGTCTGCTCCACATCGCCGTAGAACGAGACATCATCGCCGGACGACCCGCAGATATCGATCTCATCGATCTCCACACTGCCCGCCTGATGAAGCGTAAACTGCACATAGCGCGCGTCGTAGGTTCCGATCCACTTTTCTTTCTCATTCGCCTGTACGGCGTCAAACCAGATCGTCTGTGCCTTTCCGGACTCGTCTGTACCGGTAAACTCGTAGTTTTCCTTTACTGTCACCCAGACGCTCCTGTCGCTGCTGACAGAGACCGTAACCGGACCGAGCGGTTTGCCGGTATACCTCACGGAAGTAATCTCCATAGGCTTCTGCATGTCGATGACAATCCTGTCGCCGGCCGCTGCCGTCCCGAGGAACGGCCCGGCCTCCCCGTCGTCGATCAGGCCGTCGATCACCTTACCGACGCCGTACTCGACCGCCGGTCTGCTGTCCGCGTCAAAGCCTCCATCCGGATGATCATCGCCCGTGAGCACCTTATCCTGGCCTTCCGCCGCGGTAACGGTCGTCTCAACAGACCAGAGCTTCTTGCCGAGCACTCCGCCGGTCGATACACGCGCCACGGCAGTATCCGAGCTCCGGGAGTAATTCAGGAATTTATCGACCGCCCTCGCCTCGTAATACAGCACACGGTTATCCAGAGAGGCAATCGTATCCGTGTAAACCGCTTCACCGTTCGCATCCGCGAGCGCGAAGCCGATCACCTCCGCGTCCTGCTTCTTTCCTCTCCGGTACGTGCTCCGAACAATCTCATAACCAAGGATCGCGTCTCTGCGCGTCTCATCCGCATCCGTGCTCAGTCTGAGCGCCACCCGGTTATCAGCCGTTTTTGTCTCATCTACCGCGATACCTGCCGTTGCCTCCGAGATCTTCAGGCTCTCCTCGTCATCCTTATGATCCGCGCGGTAGTTTCTCGCGTCGTCGTTCACGTAGTAATATGCTTTCTCTGTCGGCTCGCCATACTGCGCCGCGAAGGCCTTCGTCTCCTCATCCGGAGCCATACCCCAGCGCGTGAAGAACGGAAGCATATTCTCCTGTGCCGCCGCGCACGCGAGCCGCATCAGATTCTGGTCGACATCCTTGCCCAGCTTCAGATCTACCGCCCGATCCTTGTTCTCATTCTTTGGAGCAGAACCCGGATCTCTCGAATACGTATCCACGCGGGCAAAGAACAGATTGTCAAACATCGTCTTGTAATCATCGAAAATATATCTGTCATCCCGGTAGCCGTCCACATTCTCGGTATAATCGTCAAATGCGAGATGGAGCTGCCAGTAGAGCGCGAGCTGTACCGCGCCGTTCGGCGAGCGCCCGATCGCGCCGGACGTCACCTTCTCATAGACATCCTCATATTTAAAGCGCGTCGCGTGATCCGCATTCGCCGCCTTTGTGAGCAGCTGCGCGAAATAGTTGTTCGTGATCTCGGCGATCGCGTAGTGCGGGTCGTTGATGTCGTGTCCGATCTCGTGCGCGACGCCCCAGCCATAGCCGTCCCAGCTTGTCGACATGGCGAGCTTTGTCTCCGGGAACTCCACGCCGATATGATTGCCGGACGCGTACATGAACGCGCCGGAGAACATCTGCATATAACGGATATTCAGGTGCTGCGCCGGGGTTTCTTTGCTGCCGCCGGCTCCCCGGAAGAGACCCTTGTGCTGATAGAACAGCGTCATCGTCTTCTCCATCGCGCCGAGAGCGCTCTCCACGGCCGCGGCCTTCTCCGCGTTCGATGCGTAGTTCCCGAGCGCCGCCCAGATCTGCGTCGCCGGCACGGAATACATCATATGATCCGCCATCAGGTCAGTCGCGTTCAGGAAGCAGCTCTGCTCCTTGTACGGGAAATAAACGTAGCTGTTGTTCACACCGTTCTTATCCTTCTTCGCCGCTTCCGCCTCATTGTAGTGCAGTCTGTCATGCTCGGCCTCAAGCTTTGCGACATATTCGCCAAGCTCGGCAACGTACGCGCTGACCGCCGCCTTCTTGTCGGTCTCGCTCTTGTTGTGAATATTCAGCGTCGGGATCTTCGCGCCGCCGTTGATGCGCACAACGTACTGATCCCTCGTGTTGTTTCCGGTGTAGGCCACATAAAGCTGGCCGCCGCGCTCTTTGCCGCCGGTCGTCGTGATCTCCGGAACCGTGATCTCGTTCTTGCCGACCTTCAGATTGTACGATCTCGCCAGCGCGTTCGACTCCGCGTAATACTGCGTAAAGATCAGCTGCAGACTTGCATTCTGGCGAATACTCTTCGCATTGTGTCCGACATAGACAATCAGCTTCTCACCGGACGCCGCGACTCTTCCGAGCGGCTGCCATGCGTTCAGTCCGCCGAAATTCAAATGTCTGTCCCGCGCCGCCGTGATCGTATTATCCACATAGAACGGCTCATCGAGCTGCAGGTCGACAAGCTCCTTCGCTCCCTCCAGGTCAAGCAGAAGGAAATCCCTGAGCGGATGGTATTCTCCTGTCAACGCATCCTTTGTGTCCACGATCGCTTTCACTCTGTCGATCTCGGCTTTCGCCGCAGCCTTGTCAGCCGCCGCGAGCGCCGCAAGCTCTTCGCTGAGCATCGAGTGCTCCGGATCCGCGAACAAAGCCTCGACCGCTCCGTCCACCGCTTCATTGTAATGATGGAAATGGATCTCCGCAATCTTCAGATCGATTTTGGCATATGTCGTACCGATATACAGATGCAGTTGCTGCGCCGTGATCTTCTCGTCAAACTTCACCACATAGTACGGACGGTTCGTCTCATCGATACTGCGAACCACGCTGCAGCCGATCGTCGTCCCGGCCGCGTCCGCGTTTATCTCATCTTCATCCTTCCAGTACACGATCTGCGCGGTTTCAACATTTCCCTGCAGATCCGCCGCTGTGAACGTAAGGTAATTCATCGCGTACGGCTGGTCGAAGGTGACCGTAACGCCCTTGCTGAAGTCGGCGATCGGGTAGGCCACGCCGTCATCCCAGTCCTTCTTTGTCCAGTAGGAACTGTAGCTGTTGTCCACCGTGCCAAGCGCCCACTGTGCGTACTGTCTCTGCTTTCCGTTGACTGTCGGGATCTTCCCGGCTTCCGCTTCTTTCGCCTGATCCAGCGGGCTCTCCACCATCTTCTGCCCGTTGTGCGTACCGCACACCGCGCTCACAATATGATCCGTCAGCTTCCCGACGGCGCCCTCCGCCTTGTCGTCGTACGATCCGCCGTACGTGTTGATCAGCTGATATCTCGGGAGCCTTGGTGTATCGCCGCTCTCTGTCGTCGCCTCCGCGACGCGCGGCCCCGCGGCCGTGCCTGGAGCATTGTTTCCCCAGGAACCGTGATCGTAATCATTCCATGCGACCACATAGACCTCATAAGCCGTGAGATCCTGCAGACCCGTAATCGTATAACTGTTCTGCATCAGCCGCCCCGTGCCTTCCTTCGGGAGCGCATAATCCGCCACCACCGGCCTGTAGGCCTGCGCGCCTTTCTCCCGATAGAAGACCATGTAACCGTTCGCGTCATCCATATCCTTCCAGGATACCCTGACGGAACGGAAGCTGCCACTCGCCACCACATTATCGACCCTGTCCGGCGGATTTTCCGGCGCAGGCTGCGCGATCCGCGTCTCCGTCCACGGGCTGCTCCACTCACCGTTGACGGAGCGAATCCTGATTTTGTAATCTCTGTAATTGTACAGCGATTTGTCGTTGATCGCGGATATCGTATACGGCGCGCGCAGGACGCGCACGATCTGTGTCTGGTCCTCCGCTTTCTTGACCGGTCCGGAAATTTCGATCTCATAGCCTGTCACGTTCGCCTGCTCGTTCCAGTCGACCTCAAGCTCCTCATTTTTCGACAGGATCTCCCGGATTTCCGGAATGTTCAGGTTCGGAGCCGGGATCCTGTCTTCCATATTATTGACAAACTGTACCCTGGCGATCTCCGCAAGCGCCTCTGTCTGCTTCGTTCCGGTAATGCGGATCGTGACACGTTTCACCGCGATCTGCGTTCCGAAATCCAGGACAAACGAGCCATCCATCTCAAGCGCAACCGCCTCCAGGATCCTGTCCGCTGACGGCTCTTCTTCAGCCGCCGTCTTCGGCCCTTCCGTCTCCTCCGCAACGGTATTCCCTGTCATTTCATCCGCGATGCTCCGCTCGCCAACCTCAGCGACCTCCGCCGGCACATCTGCCGCGTCAATCTCCTCCACTGCATCCACAGAGATCGCATCAGCCGCATCCACAGACAGGGCATCAGCCGGCATACCGACGGTCATAAGCATAACAGCTGCCGGCGCTTCCTCCTGGCCCGCGCTCGCCTCCGGCGCCTCGGCCGCGTCCGCTCCGCCGACTGTTTCCGGTTCGCCAGCTGTCTCCGAGCCACCGGCTGTTCCCGGTTCGTCGGCTGTCTCCGGTTCACCAGTTGTCTCCGAACCGGAGATAACCTCCGGCACAGGGACTGCCGCCGTCTCCGCCGGCTCACTCTTCACAGGTTCTGTCCCCTTTACCAGCGGAATCTCATAGACGACAGTCTCTCCGTCCTCCTCCGCTTCCACGAGAACCGATCCGCCCGTGATATCGCTGGACAGCGCGCCCGTCTTCTCATCTCTCTCCACGGGAGCCTGCAGCGTCATTCCGCCGAGCACAGGAAGCTCCGCCCCAGCCTGATCGTCCGTCCCGGGATCCGCTGCCCCGAAATCAAACGCGATTGACACAGGATTCTCCCTCGAAATCGCCTCGCCATTCGTCGGACTCAGCGTCGCCTTTCCAGTGTCACTCAGAAGACTGTCGATCCCATCAATTTTTGTCTGCTCCCCATTTCTGGCACATCGCGGAACAGAACACTTTGTGACAGATGCCTCCTGAGTCTCGCCGAGCCCCTGCACCGCAAACTGCAGATCAGCGAGATCGACGGCGCCGTTCGCATTCAGATCCAGCGCGGAATCAATGGAATTCGCGTGGATCGCCGACACAAGCTCCTGTACATCCTCATCTGTAATGTCCTGATCTTCGTTCACATCGCCGAGGCGCAGCCAGCCGCATTTATCCACTCTGGATGTACACACCTCAAGCTTAGCCGTCTCATGCGCCTCCACCTCAACCGTCTGCACATACTCCGCAAACTTGTCTGCCCGAAGCGTCAACTGATAGGAACCGGGCGCAACGGAAAACTTCTCCACAGCCGCCGCAGTCTTTTCCCCGGACGCCCCACCCGGAACCGCTATTTGAATCCTTCCTGAATAAGTCCCTGAAGCGCCGTCCGATACAGGCACAAGTGAAACCGCGACTTCCTCCGAATCAAGGAAAGGAAGCGTCGCCACTACTTTCACCTCAATGCACGATCTGTCCCACTCGTCAAGCGAAACCGTCTGTATTCCGGCTGACAAATCCTCCAGAGCCAATCCGAACTCGGACTCCGATTCCGATTCGGATTGTTCTTCAGACTCTGCCATCAATTCAGACTCCGTCGTTTGTTCCGATTCCGGCACCGGCTCAGATTCCGATACCGCCTCGGTCACGGGCTCCATCCCATCCTCTATATCGTCAAGCTCTACAACCTCGTCCAGAATCACTACATCGTCCGAAAGCACGCCGTCCTCGGGAATCTCTGTTCCGGACGCATCAAAAGACCCGTCCACGAAATCCGGCTCCTGTATGCCGGCATCCGTCGACGGATCTGTCTCTGTCACATCTCCCTGTTCCCTGTTCTCTGTACCGACAATGTCCGCGGCCAAGGCATCTGTACCGCCATTCTCCGTACCGACCATATCCGCGGTCACAACATCTGTACCGCCATTCTCCGTACCGACCGTATCCGCGGCCAAGGCATCTGTACCGCCATTCTCCGTACCGACCGTATCCGCGGCCACAACATCCGTACCGTCATTCTCTGTACCGACCGTATCCACGGCCACAACATCCGCACCGCTCTGCTCCGAAACAATTACAGTTTCAGACGCGTCAACTGTCAGACAGCATCCCGATAACGGCTGTATCACCATACAACCTGCAAGCACGATCGCAAAAGCCCTTCTCATGTGCGTGCCCCCTCTTTAATTATATTTCCCTCCCCCAAGGGATTGAGTCTACCTCTTCTGCTGAACAGAACTCCCTTTTCTGGTATACTCTGGTTATTCATTATACCATATCGCGTATCCACAATACTGTTACAATTATGTTAAAATTTGTTGTATATTATTGAAATATTATCTTTTTTTCAAAATCGGGAAAGATATGCTTATGGAGCATAAAGAGGAATTGATTTTTCTGAAATTTTAGATTATTATATGTATAATAATAAAAAAGAAAAGAGAATTTCTTTATGAATATAGATACCAGTCAAAGAAAAAAGCTGCTACTCATCGACAGCGACGCGCAAAATCGTCAGGAACTCTGCTCGCTTCTTTCAGATGATTATTCTTTTATAGAGTTTGACAGCGTCCGCTCCGGCAAAGCATTCCTCGAAGAAAACGGAGCAGTCGTCGCTGCGGTACTTCTGAAACCAGATGAATCGTCCGCGGACGAAGCCGATTTTCTGGCGTACGTCCGGGGCAAGGCTGATTTTTCAACCATTCCGGTCCTCATGCTGGTCGACGATGTCATCGCGGCCGAGGCCTCCGGGCGGCTCGGGCATGGATTCGTCGACTGCATCGGGCGGCCTTACTACCCGGCTATTATCCGGAACCGCATCTCCAACGCGATCATGCTCAAGGATTCCCTGACCTTCTACGGAATCGAAAAAATGCTGAAGGCGCTTCCCTCGAACATTTACCTGAAAGACAGGGAAGGGCGCTATATTTTTGCGACCCACTACTGGCATCATCTGGATCACTCGGACGATCCGGACTGGACGATCCGCGGGAAAACCGATCCGGACATCCGCAAAGACAGGGAAAACGCCCTCGCCGCACAACAAAAGGACATGGAGATCATGGAAACCGGCCGCGGCGCGGCTTACACGATTGAGATCAACGCGGACGGAATACAGGAATTCTTCGATATCGTCAAAGAACCGATTTTTGACGACGCAGGAAATATCGACGGCATCATCGGGCTGGTGCACAATGTGACGGAACACGAAATGCTGAAGCGGGAATTTCACCGGCAGGCCACAACCGACGAACTGACCGGCCTGTACAACCGCGTGTACTTCTATGAGTATATGCGGGAACTCCCGAGTAAAGACGTCTTCCCTGTCAGCCTTATCTCGACCGACTGCGACAACCTTAAGAAGATCAACGACACCTACGGCCACATGGCGGGCGACGAATATCTCCGGATGTCCGCGCGGCTTTTCCGGACCGTCCTCCCGCCCGACTGCGTCATGTTCCGCATGGGCGGCGATGAATTCCTCCTGCTGCTCCCTTCCACCACGGCGGAGCAGGCCGCGGAATATGTCGCGCGGCTAAAGCAGACCGAGCCGCAGTTTCATGTCGGAAGCTGGCAGCTCAGCGTCTCATACGGCATCGCCACACTGGAAGGCAGGGACGATTCGCTCGAGAAATGCCTCTCCCAGTCCGACCAGAACATGTACCGGGAAAAGAGGGAAAAGAAAAAGGCAAACAGTTAAAACAATGCTCGCTTACATCTTCTTCGCTTTTCTGTAGGCCAGAAACACAATAACCATTGCGAACGAGATCAGCATGACGATTCCATTCACCACGATCCCGAACGAATATGCTCCATAATAGTATTCCGCAAGCCAGTATGGCGGAACCGAGCAGACCGCAGCAATCAGATAGCTGAGCTTGCTCGTCAGTGTGCGCGCAAGACCATCCATAAAGGCCTTCCTGCTCACTGAACCTTCCTCTTCCTGCGCCGGATCCGCTCCGCGCCCTTCTTCTCCGGTGCGCCTCTTTGTTTTGCCCAGCTCGATCACAAAAAATATCACATAGCAGAATGCAAACAACACCGGCAGATAAATATACATCGGAAGCCGAATCAGCGCCGCCGGAAACAGCCGTGGCAGACGCACGTAGATCCCCCACAATTCAATACAGGCCACATAGAACCAGTTGTTGTCAAAAGCCGCCCTTATGGCTGTCCGGACCGGTTTTCTGTTATCTGTGTTTTTCATGACAATCCTTCCCTATCGCAAAAAGGCTTCCGTGGAAATCCCCGGAAGCCTTGATCTTACTGCATTTTTCGATTCGCCTCTCAACTTAGCTCAATCATCGCTGCCGCTCGATTTCGCTAAGGTTCGATGCGGACGTTCTCACTAAATTCGTGCTTCGCACTCATTAAGTGTTCACAGTCACTCGATGATCGTCGCAACACGGCCCGAACCAACCGTACGGCCACCCTCACGGATAGCGAACGTAAGACCCTGCTCCATAGCGATCGGATGGATCAGCTCGATGGTCATCTCAACGTTGTCGCCCGGCATGCACATCTC
>CANQIW010000050.1 GCA_947624055.1 uncultured Lachnospiraceae bacterium | reverse complement strand
TCGCGAAGATGAGATAAAGAAGAATTTCTGTTCAAAATAAACGGAGTTGCTGTATGTCAGATTGACGGCAGCAGCTCTGTTTTTTATTGAAAATAAAGATTTTTTATGTAATGATTTGTCCGGGCTGCCGGCAAATCACTTGTGGAGGATTTTACAAATCTGATTTTCGATACTAGGCGGCAGGTAAATTGACAAGTTGTCTTTCATCATGGTAAGATCCTTCAACTTATCGTAAAATTATAGTATCAGGATTATGCATTTTTGCAAAATTATACTTGATAGAAGTGTTAAAAAAGTATATCATAAAATATAATATTATATTTTGTTTGGAGGAAACATTTATGAGCAAGAAAAAATTTTCGCTGTTTATGGCAATAATCTTGATGGCGACATCTGTATATCCTGGTGGATATGTCTTCGCAGAAGATGCTGTTGCTGAGGAATCTGCGATAGAAACTCCGACAGAGGAGCGTGTGGCTGATGAGGAAGAAGCGGAGATACTTACAGAAACAACGGAGTTGATTGCACAGGAGTCGCAGACAACAATCGCTGAGGAAGCTCAATCTACAGAGGATACAGATGTATCGGAAATATTGGTGGAAGATATTGTTGAGGTAGAAACACCTGCAGAGAATACAGAGCTGGCGATTGGTGGTGAAATGCAGCAGGGTCTTAATGCCGAATCAATTGCCGAAGATGAGGAATCACCAAAGATTACAAATCTGGAATTTGAGAATTTGCCCCGGTTTAATATGCTTGGCTCTGGTCAGTTTTATTTGGTTCAGGTGAAAGCAACCTTTAGTGATGGGAGTACAGGGACTTCCAGTAGTTGGACGGGAGATGTGGATCGTTATGGAAAAAATGGTCTTTGTGCCGACATTTATGGTGAAAACGGGGTTGTTAAGGGAAGGGTATGGATGTCTCTTCTGAAAGATGGTGAAAGACTGCACGATTTTGACGGTGGTTTTGGTACAGATGATGAAATCATATTTGGTGAATATACTTTAGAAGTATACGATGAAAAAAACGAGAATATGCGTATAAGCACACAGATTACAGTTGAACGGCCGTCAGAACTGACAGATATTTCTTTAGGCAATCCGGTTTCATTTTCCATGCAGAAATATGGGAATGCTTGGTATAAATTACAGGTTCCGAAGACGGGAACATACTGTTTTCCTCTGGCACTTTCCAAAGGAAACCTCAGTGGTATTATCGCAACTTATAATGAAAATGAGACTGGTGTAATCGTAAAACATTGGTTTTCCAGCTCAAAAGGATTTTCCATGGAGTTAATGGAAGGGCAGACATATGTGGTCTATCTCTACATGAGTATATATGACAATGAAGGAGCAGAGGGAACATTTGCAGTAGATGAAAAGCAGGAGATCACAAGTTTTGACTTTAAACAAGAACAGATTACGGTTTCCCAGAAAAAGGCTACAGAGTTGCTTTATAATCATTTAATTCCTGCGACTGTAAGCTATGGAGACAAAACATACGAAATCAGCAAATGGAGCGGATATGAGCTTCGGAAAGATACAGAAATAGAGATTACTACTTTTGTTACACAGCAGGGCGGAGATAAAATAGGATTGCTTCTTTTGAATTCAGATGGAGAAATGGTTACCATGCCATATTATTTGGATCGGCTGGAGGTGGGCGAGTATACCTTAAGAGGGTATGTCTGTGGAGCAACAAATGCGGATGAACAGATGGTAAAAGAAATGAAACTGATTGTTACCGAACCGGCGACCGGTTCCATTGATTTTCAGTATTCCGAGCCCTATTCAAAGTTTGAATCGGAAGATTCCGAGAAGCGCATAAATTTATTTACGAATGCTCCGATGACGATACATGTTGAGAAATCAGATCTGAAAGAAGGGCGCGAGTATACCATTGAGTGGGACATAAAGGATCAAGAAGAACCATTAGAAGAAGGCACATATAATTATGTAACATATGAGCAGACGGATGATGACACGCTGCTTTTGGTCGGTCATGCGGCCGAAAAAGGTGATGACAAAAATGCTTGTTGTAAAACTTTGATTGTGACAGCAAGACTTGTCTGTAATGGTGAAACAGTTGACAGTTATCAAGTACTTGTGAATCCTGTTCAGCCAATTTATGATGTTTTCACGGAGGAACTGGACGAGACTAAAAGAATCAAAAAGAATGATTTTATAACTGTTCCCGGAATGCTGAAGGGCTATGTATATGATGCGACGCATGATTATGCGGATGTAGAAGTTAATGTTACCGATGTAAGTGTTAACGGCGGGGATTCCGGAATTGTTACCATTATGCAGGAATCTGATGAGATGGGCAGATACTGGAAGATTACTGGAAAGGATCTCGGAACTGCAGATATACAGATAACTTATAAATCACTAAATCCGGAGCTGGAGACGGAATCTTTTACATTTACAGTTAAAGTTGTGCCATATTTATATCATTTGAGTGCAAATCTTGACGCGGATAGTGGAAAGTGGTGGCCAGTGTTGTATATGGAGGATGAACTTCCGATAAAAACAGAACTGTGGGTCGAGAAATCAGATGGTTTTGAAGAAGTTCCTATAGAGGAATATTCTGTTGTCTATACAACGGAGGATACGAATTTAATTACAATTACGGAAGAAGGGCTTGTTAAATCGGGAAACGAGCTGGGAGAAGTGTCCATTCGTGTGGCAGCGATTATTGATGGAGAAGAAGTGGCGTGGACAAATCTGGATACGGCTGTAGAATCAGAACGTACTGGAATTGATCTTGAAGGAAACACTTTTTTAAGCCCGGGCAAGGAATATTTACTGCGTCCGTTTGTAAAGTACTGGTCAAAGGAACATCGTAGTGGCGAGATTGTTCCGGGTAACTGGACATACAAAATTACAGAAATGGATCCAAGATTGACGAGGGGGAGAATAGATTGTAGTGTTGTTGTAAATGAGAATGCACAAATAGAATCCATAGCTTATATTACGATTGAAGCAGTCAATGAACAGGGAGAGACATATAGCATCAGCTGGGGTCTCAATATCATTGAAGACAGTGGAATTCATGTCTGGGATGACGGTATCGTGACAAAACAGCCGACCTGTGCGGAAGCAGGGGTAAAGATATACTCTTGTAGTTGCGGCGAAATAAGGGTAGAATCTGTCCCGGCATTTGGTCATACCTGGGATGAAGGTAAAGTGACGAAAGAAGCTACCTGTGGCGCAGAAGGTATGAAAACATATATCTGTAAGAACGGCTGCGGTGCGATGAAAACAGAGGCAATCCAGAAAACTGATCATATTTGGGACGAAGGTAAGGTGACAAAAGAAGCAACATGCGGCACAGAGGGCGTGAAAACATATACCTGCAAGAACGGCTGTGGCGCAGCGAAGACGGAGGCACTTGCGAAAACGGGTAGCCATAGCTTTGGTGCAAGCGTCACAATATCCGAAGCGACTGTGTTTGAAAAAGAAAAACAAGAGCAAGCTTGTTCTGTGTGTGGTGAGAAGCAGATAATCGAGGTGGGCGAGCTTCTGGAACCAGTTTTGAAAGTGACAGCAGGCAGTTTGAAAATGAAGCAGAAACAAACGACCACGAAGTTCAAAGTAACGGAGATGGCGGCTGGTGATTCGCTGGAGAGTGTTGTGTCAAGCAACACGAAAATTGTTAAAGTAAGTGGAGTAAAAGCGGACGGAGCATTTAAGCTAAGCGCACAGAAGAAGGGTTCTGCGAAGCTAACCATCACTTTGAAGAGCGGTGTGAGCACGACTGTCAACATTAAGGTACAAAGCGCGAAGGTGAAGACTACCAAAATCAGTAATGTGCCTAAGAAGATAAGTCTGAAAGAGAAAAAACAGATGACACTCGAACCGGTGCTCACGCCGGTGACGAGCCAGGATAAGATTAATTACACATCTTCAAACAAATCGGTGGTGACGATATCCAACAAAGGTATTGTCACGGCAAAGAAGAAAGGTACGGCAAAAATTACCATAAGGGCAGGCAAGAAAAAATGTACTGTCATTGTAAAAGTAACAAAATAATACTGGTAAAAGGAATAGCATTAGGGAGCATTATTGGGTTTCTGCGAAAAATAAAAAAGCTGGTGCCGGAGATTACTTCTGGCATCAGCTTTTTAAATACTCTGATAAACGCTTTTTCAGATCTTCTTCCGCATCATCTCGACATTTGTGCAGTACTGCAAGGCAGTGTCGCGGGTGATGCGGCCGGCCTTGAAGAGCTGATACAGGCTGTTGTCCATCGAGATCATATCCTCCTTCGCGGAGGTGTAGATGATGCCTTCGATCTGGTGCATCTTGTTGTCGCGGATCATGTTGCTGATGGCCGGGGTCATGATCATGATTTCAAAGGCCGGGATCATGCCGCCGCCGACGGCCGGGACGAGCTGCTGTGAGACGACCGCGCGCAGAACCATCGAGAGCTGCACCGCGATCTGGTGCTGCTGTGAGGAATCAAACACATCGACGATACGGCTGATCGTATTTGCCGCGCCGATCGTGTGCAGGCTGGAGAGTACGAGGTGTCCGGTCTCCGCGGCCGTCATGGCTGTCTGAATCGTCTCGTGGTCGCGCATTTCGCCGAGAAGAATGACGTCCGGGCTCTGACGCAGCGCTGCGCGGAGAGCAGTCAGGTAATTCTCGGTATCTGTAGAGATCTCTCGCTGGCTGACGATGCTTTTCTTGTGACGATGCAGGAATTCCAGCGGATCCTCCAGTGTAATGATGTGATCCTCGCGGGAAGCGTTGATGCGATCCACGAGACACGCGAGCGTCGTAGATTTGCCGCTGCCGGCCGGACCGGTCACGAGGACGAGTCCCTTTGTAATGTCGGTGAGACTGAGCACGATCGGCGGGATGCCGAGTTCCTCCGGGCGCGGCAGCTCGAAGACGATGACACGGATCACTGCTGCGAGCGAGCCGCGCTGTTTGTATGTGCTGACACGGAAACGCGACAGGCCAGGGATGGCGAAAGAAAAGTCGTCGTCGCCGTATTCGAGGAATTTCTCCATGGAACGATCGCCTGCCAGATGATAAATATCCCGGATCAGCACCTCCGTGTCGGCCGGCATCAGGCGATCGCCCTCCGACCGTATCTCTCCGTTTACTTTGTAGCTCAGGGCAAGTCCGGCTACGATGAAGATGTCGGACGCCTTCGCCTGCGTTGCCGATGTGAGAATTGCCGTCGCGTTTGTCGATTCACTCATAAGATCTGTGCTCCTTTTTTATTTCTGAACAATGTATTTTCTCTATGTTCCATTCGGTTTCTCTTTTTTGCGTACAAGCCGGGTCATTTTCGCTGGATTCGGAATAACCGTTTCAGGAAGGATTTCCGCTGCGGAACAGATGCATGCTGTGATCCGCGTTCCAGTCGCCGGTGTTGACGACTTTCCAGGTGTGGACGCGATATAAATTGTCATCGTCCGAGGCAGGATACGAGATGTCGAGCCGGATCTGCAGGATCTGATCGTCGTCTATATCGACAGAGAACGAGATCGAGCCGCTGTCATTGCTGCTATTTTCACTGTCATCCCAGGTTACACCGGGGATATCTTCGTCGATCCGGCTGCAGAGCCGGAGATATGCGGCCTTCTGCTGTTTTGTTTCTGCCGCATCAGGATTTTCTGTTTCCCACAGCTTTGTTTCTGTTGCCTCGGGATTCTCCGCTTCCCGGAGATATGCCGCAAGCTGCGTGTCGATCTGCGCAAGCACCTCATTTGCGGAGGTCACGGCAGCGTAGTATTCCGTTGTGCGGTTCGCTGCCTGACTGCTCAGCGTCTCGTCCGCGACTGCCCCGGACAGGGACAGCAGCGAAAAGATGATCAGGCACAGCGACAGAAAAATCAGAAGCATCAGAGATACTCCGGAGGTCTTTCTCATTGCAGCGCCTCCTTTCGCGTCGTCGGGCAGTGCAGGGTGACAGAGAGCTCATAGACCGGAGCATGGTCATAATCTGTGACAGAGACAGAAAGTGTCACTTCTGAACCGTTTTGTCCGGCTGATCCGTTCTGTATATTTTCCTCCGCTGGCACGTCCTGAGTATTTTGCTCCGCCGATTCGTCCTGCGGACTCGGTTCGCCCGCCGTTGCGAGTGTTGCGGTCAGCAGATAGCGAGCCTCGTCCGCGGCGCAGGGCTGAAAGCTTTTATCATAGAGGATTGCGAGTCCCTCTTGTCCGGAAGGATCGTCCGGCAGGGCTGCGAGAGCCGCGCCCGGCAGATATTCCGCGGCGGCCTGCAGGAGATTTCCCGCTGTTTCAATCGAAACGTCAGGCGAGTCCGCCAGAATATCCTCCACGACCGATGTGACAGAGGCGGCCGCGGCCTGCGCGTGGGAGAGCGCGTCCGCCTTCTGCGTGATCCCATGCGCGCGCGCAAACAGACGCAGGCAGACGGTGCTCACGATCAGGAAGAAAAACAGCACAATAATAAATTCGATGAAGAACAGATGTGAACCTGTCCGGTTGTTTTGCTTCATATGAAAACTCCATTCCGCTGTGAAATAATAAAAATCGACAGCGATAAAAAATTTGTCAGCAGTCTGATATCATTCGAGGCTATTGATACCGCCGGAAACGCGGATCAGTTCACTGAGTTCTCTGCCCTCCTCGCCGACGGCGGTGACAGACAGAAGGTTCGTCCCGGAGACCGGCTCAATGGCAAGTGAAGACAGCTCTACGATGCGGCTTCCCATTGCAGCCTCCGGCGATTTGTCTTCCTGAACCATCAGCTCACACAGCGCGTTGTCATAAAAATATACATAGGTAATGAAATCGGTTCCGTCGATCGTGTCGCGAAGCGCGAGGGCAGGAATTGAGCGGTCGGAAACCGCCGTGTTGATCGAGGCCATAAAGACAGCGCCGGCCTCGTCGTGCTGGCGCACCTTTTCCGCAACGTATGCGGCAGCGGTGCGCGAGGTATAATTTTCGTTCAGGTAAGCGGTTCCGTTCTGGTAGATCGTGGATCCCATGCCCGAGAGCAGCAGCGTGAACAGGCAGAAGATCAAAAGCAGCAGGAAAGCAAAAAGCGAATCGATGGAATGATTTTTCTGTCTAGTCCGCATGCGGCGCCTCCTTGTCTGCGATTGGGAAAACCGTGACATCCGGCATCAGATTGGCGCCTGTGATCTCGTAGTCGACCAGATATCTGTCTGTATTCCAGCTGATTCCGTAGTGATCCTTTATGTAATCGAGACTTTCGGGATAGCGTCCTTTCATCGCGTAGCAGTGAACGGCGCTGCGGACGATCGCCTGTCTCAGGCTGTCGATCTGACTGTCGTCCGAGGATTGGCGCACCGCCGAGATCCCCCACAGCAAAACCGTGACAGCGAGGCACATTCCTGCAATCGATGTGATCACGCGGCGCAGCATATGGGAAGATGTTTTTTTGTTCGCAAAACGATTCATAAAACGCCTCCGTTAGCCTATGTTGGCCATCACGCTCAGGAGCGGCAGCATGACGGACACAAGGATCAGTCCTGTGAGGATCGAGAGGATCGCCGTCAGAGTCGGCTCCAGCATGTTGACTGCGGACTGGATGCACTCATCGGCTTCTTCCTGACAACTGTCGGAAATCTGGTCGAGCGCGATCTCGGCGGTACCGGTCCGGAAACCGATCGTGACCATGCGCGCGTTCAGGCCGGTGATGATGCCGGCGTCGCGCAGAGCGGTGGAGAGATCGTTGCCCTGATCCATCAGCTCGCTGGCCTGTTTGACATTTTCTTCGAATTTATCATGCTTCGTCAGAGAATTGGCAAGCTCAAAGCTCTCGCCCATGTCCAGACCGCTGTGCAGTGAGAGAGCCAGCGCTTTGCAGAACCGGGAAGTTGCCAGCAGCCGGGATATTTTGCGTCCGAGCGGAAGCCGGGTCACAGCTGACATGAGAGCCGACGCGCCCTTTCCGGTGCGCAGTATGACCAGAGAGGCGACCACCAGAGCGACGACTGCGACAAGAATGACCGCCGACACGCGCTGTACGACGCCGGAGATCCGGAACACCGCAGCGGAGATGCCGGTCATCTCGATGCCGAGCTGGTCGAACACCTCGCGGAACACCGGCATAACCTGTGTCATCAGTACAAGGAGCACTGCGAACAGCATGGTCAGCAGAATGAGCGGGTAGGTGAGCGCGTCGCGGATGCTGCGCATCAGCAGGGACTGACGGCTGTAATATTGAAAAAGCGAGTGCATAACGTCCTCAAGCGTGCCGCTACGCTCTGCGATCTGCGTCATGCGGATAAAGTATTCCGGAAAGACTTCGGTATTCTCCAGGGCGCCAGCCAACTCTCCGGTCTCTTCCAGAGACTGATAGACGGAGTCGAGGATATCCTTCCCCGGTCCGGGCGGCGTGTCGTCGCGCATGATCATGACTCCCTCAAGTGTCGAGATCCCGGAATGCAGGATCATCGCAAGCTGCTCCGCAAATGCGGAAAGTTCGCTGTCGGTCAACATTTTCTTCATTATTATACAACCTTTCCTCGTGTTTAATGCGTGTTTGCCGTGGCATTGACCAATCCCTGCACGGGCGTCCGGAATATTGATATCATAGTGAAATATATACAAATTTATCGTATATATTGCAATGAATAATTTTCCCCGTCGCCGATGTAATCGTTCGTCAGCTCGTCGCTGCCGAGCGCGGCGGCAAAGGTCGGATCCATCATTTCCCACTCGTTTCCGTTGAACTGGACGGCCTTGCGAACCCATCCGACCGATTCGATGTAGACATCTACCCAGGCGTGGCGAACATCGCCGCTGTAGCCGATGTTCAGGCGTGCGGGAATGGACAGTGAGCGCAGCATGGCCGCGGTCAGTGCCGCATAGTCAAAACAGATCCCCTTTCCGGTGCGCAGCGTCTCGTCGATGTCCGGGAGATAACCGGTCTCGACCGTGGCAGCCTTCAGGTCGTCGTATATGACATGTTCCGTCACATAGCTGTAGACCGCCGTCAGAGCGTCAAGGTCTGATTCACAGTCGGAGGAGAGCTCGCCGGCCAGACGGACGGCATCGCTGTCCTGTGTGAATTCGACGTATTGATTCGGATATAAAAAAGGAAGAAAATCGTTCTCAAGTTCTACTGTTACAGAGTATGCCAGCAAAGACGCGTATTGATCGCCGCCGACATTCTGGTAGCCAAGGATAATGTATTCTCCGTTCCCCGCGGTGAGAGGAAAGGCAGTTTCCACATCGGATTCCTCGAGGAAATATTTGTATTCGACTCCATCAGGTCCGGTCACCTGAAGATTGACCTTCTCCCCCTCTCCGGAGAGGACTCCCATGAAATAGCCCTGATTCGCATGGGAAAAATCCAGCTTGAGAGGCCCGGATTCCGTTGTATTTTCCTGCCCGAATTCCGGGATCAGCACATTGGTTTTGCCGGGCTCGTAGGCAGGCTTTTCGGATAATTCCCCGGAGGATTCGGAGGACTGTCCGCCGCAGCCGGAGCAGGGGAGGATCACAAGGGAACAGAGCAGCAGGCAAAGTATCCTGCGCAAACGGTTTCGCTTCATAATAAATATTGCAGACTCCCTCTATTTGTGTTATATTGATTTTAACCTGATACAAGTATAGCAGAATAAGAAAAAAATGAAAGATTTTTTTACAAAAAGTATTGACAAATCCAAAGATATCCAGTACTATGAATGTGGATAGAAATCTGATATATAGGCAAACTTATCGAAAGGTGAGGACGCAAAGCCAAGGGTCTAAGGCTTGTATTCAATGAGCTATGACAGCCGGTTGCCGCATTATGATCATAAGGTTAATTCTACAGAAGGCAGACCGAATGATATGATGTGTATGTGGTAGCCGCGGAGAGTTTTTGGAGCGGTTATTTTTTTTCCTGGAAGATTATATCAGACGATAAAAATTCAGGAGGAGGAATGGTTATGAGTAGGGAGAAATTGAAAGAGTTGCTGAAGAGGCGCTCCACAAAAGCAGGCAGTGTTATCATTGCAGCCGCTATTGTACTTGGCGGAAGCGTGTGGGCGTGGAAGGATTCTCAGGTTGCGGTTCCGGAGCTTGTCACGTTTGTTGATATAGCCGGGGATGTGACGGTAGAGGAAGAGGACACACCGCTTGCGAAGCCGAAGCTGAGCAAGAAGAATGCCACATTGAATGTTGGCGAGTCGATTACGCTGAAGCTGAGCAACAGCAAGGGCAAAGTAAAATGGTCGACCAGCAGCAAGAGCATTGCGACAGTTACCAATAGCGGTAAGATCACCGGTAAGAAGGCAGGTACTGCGAAGATTACGGCCAAGGCAGGATCCAAGAAGTATACATGCAAGATTACCGTAAAGGCGGCTGCACAGGCGGCAACGACGGTAAGCGTCAGAGAGACGAAGACAAAGGATGGCGGCAGTACGGTGGCAGCAGCAGCGGCGGCACCGTCAGCAACAACAGCGGCGGCGGTTTCCAAAGTCAGAAGCGCGTTTGATAAGATGGGCTTTACGATGCAGCCGGTTGCCGGAGTGAATTATGACGGAAAGTTTGACGCGAGAACCCGTACCATCACATTGAATTCTGCGAAGGATACCTCGCAGACACAGTATCATGAGCTGGGTCACTTCCTTGCATTCATCGCAGGGAACTATGATACGAGTGCAGAGTTCGCTGCAATCTTTGGAAGAGAGAAAGCGAAATATACTTATTACAATAAGGCATATGTGCTTCAGAACGCTTCCGAGTATTTTGCAGAGTCCTTCAAGAACTACACATTCGATCCGGCAGAGCTTCAGGCCTCCAGACCTGAGACATACGCGGCAATCGAGGCATGCCTGGCGAAGGTAACAGACGCTCAGATCACTGCAATTATGAACGCATACAGCGCTATCTGGAAGTAAAGATCTTACAGCAGTATGAAATAAAATCCCTGCTTCACTAAGGTGGAGCAGGGATTTTTTATAATTACTTTTCTGTTATTTCCTGTTGTGCTTCAGGATTCTCATTTGTTGTGTCATTTGTCTGCGTTTTTTCTGTTTCTTTTGTTTCCTGAATTTCCAGGGATTCCGAACCATCCATCAGTTCCGGCAATTCTTCAGATTCTTCATCGTCCTCTTCTTCTGGATCCTTCGGCATATATTTTTTGAATATTTTCGTGAAGAAGCGGGAGTTCACATATGCGATGCATGAAAAAGCAAGCATAATCCATACTAAAATCCCATACCAGAACGTGTAGCTGTTGTACAGGGTGATGAAAACAGAAACACCAATGATTACAGCCATGAGGATCGTGCGCGGAAAATCGAGGATTGCCATAAATAAGGCATTCTTCATTGTCGCACGAACGGAGTTTTCAAATCTGGACAGAACCGGGAACACATAGATCAGTTCCATGAAGTACACGACAAAGGTTGCCATAATGAAAACCCGCATAACCTGAAGGAGCATTCCCGTAGCCTCCCGCAAAATCAGGAGATCCGTTGCCAGAAGGCAGCCGAGCAGGAGCATGATCACCCAGATAATGATTGCCTGACGGAGATTCTGCCGGAAAGATTTGAAAAACCCCCGGACGATGTATCCTTCCTCGTTGTCCACCATCTTCAATGTGACGTAGTGCATGGCTGTCAGCGCGGGCCCGATTGTAACAATCGGAATACAACACACAACAAATATGAGGTTCAGGATCATCAGGTCCGCCAGACGACTGAGCGCACGGAAAAACCCGCTGTCCATATCGAAGATACTTCGCAAAGGCATCACTCACTTTCTTTTGAAAATTCTTTTCAATAAGTTTATAGAAGAAAGTATAGATGTTTTTGCCTGAAAAATCAATAAAAAATTGACAATGAATGGAATGGTACGTTATAATGTTCGGTATGGCAATGAGCGGTGCCGGACGGGGACATATCAGAGCGGGAGCCTGCTTTGAGTCTGGCGGCAAAGCGCACTCTGGCGGGAGAGCCGAAGGTTTTTCGAAGTTGGGCACGGCTAAGCATTTGATAATTGCGAGGAGGCAGACGATGCTGTACGACAAAGTACCTACAAGTCTGAATTTTGTCGAGCGGGAAAAGCAGACAGAAAAATTCTGGAAAGAGAACAAGATTTTTGAGAAGAGTATGGCGAACCGCGAGGGCTGCGAGACGTACACGTTCTACGACGGACCGCCCACGGCGAACGGCAAGCCGCATATCGGCCACGTTTTGACGCGCGTCATCAAGGATATGATTCCGCGCTACCAGACGATGAAAGGCAAGATGGTGCCGAGAAAAGCCGGCTGGGACACGCATGGTCTCCCGGTGGAACTGGAGGTCGAGCGTATGCTCGGGCTCGACGGCAAGGAGCAGATCGAGGAGTATGGTCTGATCCCGTTTATCGATAAGTGTAAGGAGAGTGTCTGGAAGTATAAGGGGATGTGGGAGGATTTCTCCGGCACGGTCGGTTTCTGGGCCGACATGGACAATCCCTACGTGACGTACCACGACGATTTCATCGAGTCCGAGTGGTGGGCATTGAAGAAAATCTGGGACAGGCAGCTTCTGTATAAAGGCTTCAAGGTCGTCCCGTACTGCCCGCGCTGCGGCACGCCGCTCTCGGCGCAGGAGGTGGCGCAGGGCTACAAGACGGTGAAGGAGCGCTCCGCGATCGTGCGCTTCAAGGCGGTCGGCGA
>CANQIW010000049.1 GCA_947624055.1 uncultured Lachnospiraceae bacterium | reverse complement strand
TCTGAAGCAGCTTGAGAAGGATCAGTCCAACATCACCGTCAAGATCAACGAAGCTGTCAAGAGCGGCGTGACTACATATGTCGAGGGTATCCGCGGGTTCATCCCGGCATCCAAGTTGTCTTTGAGCTACGTGGAGAATCTGGACGAGTTCGTCGGGCGCGAGATCGAAGTGCGCGTCATCACGGCGGACCCGGAGGAGAAACGCCTCGTTCTCTCCGCGCGCGATATTCTGCGCGAGAAAGCAGAGGAAGAACGCAAAAATAAAATCTCCAATGTTCAGATCGGTCTTGTGACCGAGGGCACAGTGGAGACATTGCAGCCTTACGGCGCGTTTGTAAATCTTGGGAACGGCCTCACCGGTCTGGTTCACGTTTCACAGATCAGTCAACAGCGCATCAAGCATCCGTCGGCCGTTCTCAGGGAAGGACAAACGGTCAAGGTGAAGATCATCGCGGTCAAAGACGGCAAGATCAGCCTGAGCATGAAAGCGCTCGAGGACGTGACTGCGGAGGCGATCGAGGAGGAGACCTTCCATCTGCCGAAGACGGAGGACGCGACGACTTCTCTCGCGTCGCTGTTCAAGAACATCAAGCTGTGATCCGCGGATCCGTTTCCGCTTGCCGCCGTTTCGGATTTCACGGCATCGTTCAAAGACATCAGGCCGCAATCCGGCAGGCATTACAGCAGACAGAGCGGGGCAATCGGCTTCCTTTTCGGACAGCCGCCCCGCTCTGAATTATTTTTCGCGCGTTCGCTCCGGATACTCGCTTTCCTTTGTCAGTTCCAGCAATTTATAATTCTCAATCATATCCAGCAGCCGTCCGCGGATCTCCTTCGCGGAGAGATCCTTCTCACCGCCTCTGCGCCGCCTCTCAATATCCACCAGATGCTCCCGCAGCGACAGCAGCTGTTCCCTCTGAAAAAACTGCTCGATCGCGATCGCAACCAGGTCTTCCTCTCCGTTCTTCGTCAGGAAAACGGGAATTCCCTCCTCCTGGCAGATCTTAACGACCTCATTATATTTTCTGCGAATCTTCGCAGACGGCTCAATCCGTACCCGCACCCGGCGACTCCTTTCACCCGATCCCGTACTTGCGCAGGAACTCATCCGACAGGATCATGCGCCCGATGTAATCCGCGCTGCCCGTCATGTGGGCGTTCATATTCTCGTCGACCTTCACGGTCAGCACGCCGCCCGGCATGTGCACGTAAACGCAGGGATCCGTCAGCCCGAGCTGGTAAGCCACACCCGCCGCCGCACAGCAGCTGCTGCCGGACGCCAGCGTGTAACCTGCTCCCCGCTCGTAGACCTCCGTGTAAATATTGTTCTTGTCCTCAATACGGATGATCTGTGTGTTGATCCCGTCCGGAAAACGCTCGGATCTCTCAAGCTCCGCGCCGATCCTGCAGACGGCTTCCTTTGAGATCTCCTTCATCGGGATAATGCAGTGCAGATTTCCCATCCACACGCAGGTGCCGCAGTACTGCTCTCCCCCGTAGGTCACCGGCACCTGCTCGCTCTTTGTGTGCTCCGCGCCTTCCTCCGTCGGCTGCGTCTGCCCGCAGTAGAGCTTGCCCATGGAGATCGTCATCTCCTTCGCTTCCTCGTTGTGATAGCGCACCGTCACCTCACGGCTCTGCGTCTGCAGCACAAACTCCTTCTTGACCACATAGCCCGCGTCCTTCAGGTATTTCGCGAAAATGCAGATCCCGTTGCCGCTGATCGCCGCTTCTCCGCCATCCGGATTGTAGATCTTCACGCCCATCTTGCCGAAGATCTGCAGCGGCCCGACCAGTATGCCGTCCGAACCCGCGCCAAACTGGCGGTCACAGATGTGACGGATATCCTCCGGTTTCAGTTCATAATCATTTTTCAGGCAGTCATAAATCAGATAATCGTTCCCGAAGCTCTGATACATGCTCAATGTCAGTTCCATGTTTCTCCGCCTCCTTCTAAGCTGAAATATACCCGTAATCAATCATATATTGTATTATACCGGGCATTTTCTTTAATAAAAACTTATATTCTGCTCTTTTTCTTGCAAATAATGTTTTCAGATGCTAATATCTTTTTAAAGATAACAAGGAGGCAGTACCATGTCCGCGCCATATCTGAAAACAGGCTACCTGAACAGCGACTTCCGCGTCTTCTATCTGACCAGCGCGGAACCGCGCGATTTTCAAAGCCACTACCATGATTTTCACAAGCTTCTGCTCTTCGTGAGCGGCAGCGTAAGCTACTATATCGAGGGCGAGACCTACCAGCTCCAGCCGTACGACATCGTGCTCGTACCCGCCGGCGAGGTACACCGCCCCGTCATTCACGACCAGTCGCCCTACCGCCGCCTGATCGTCTACCTGTCACCCTCACTGTTCGAGCGGTATCGGGCGCTCGGCACAGACATCGGGCGCTGCTTTTCCCTGTGCCCGGCGCGCAGATCACATGTCCTGCGCGTAGACCGGTTTCAGGAAAGCCGCCTGTATCCGTGCTACCGGGAGCTCGCGGACGCTGCGCAGGAGAAGGCCGCCGCTTTCGGGGCGTCCGCTTCCGTGTCAGAAGCGGAAACCCTTCTCTACCGCCAGTCCGTACTCCTTCAGTTCCTGATCCTGCTGAACCGCACGCTGGACGGCGGAGACATCTCGTTCCCGGCGGCTTCCGGCTCAAACCCGCAGGTTCTCTCAATCCTTGCCTTCATCAACGGACACCTGTCAGACGACCTCAGCGTCGACCGCGTCGCAGAAGCCTGTTATCTGAACCGTTCCTACCTGATGCACCTGTTTCGGCGCGAAACCGGCTACACGATCGGCTCCTACATCACCGAAAAGCGCCTGTTCGCCGCGCGCACACTGATCCAGTCCGGCCTCTCCGTGACCGACGCCTGCCTGCGCAGCGGCTTCACGAGCTACGCCGCGTTCTACCGCGCCTATCGAAAGAAATTCGGTGAGTCTCCGAAGGATTCCCGCGGCGATCCTGTCGGCAGCTGATCAAAATGAGTAAATTTTATCTTTTCAAATCAATAAATATATGATACAACAGTACGGAACAGACTTTTGCTCCGGCACCGCCGGGCAGGGAGGTACGGAATATGATCCGAATTCTGGTAGATTCTTCTTCTGATTACACCGTCGGAGAGATCCGGCAGAAAGGGCTTGATCTCGTGCCGATCAGCATCGCGATCGGCGAAACGAGCTATGTGGACGGCTTCGACATGGGGCGGGACGAATTCTATGAGATCCTGCAGAACAGCGATGATTTCCCGAAGACTTCTCAGCCGTCCCCACAGGCGTTTCTGGACATCTTCGAGGACGTAAAAGCCAAGGGGGACGAACTGATCTGCATCATTATCTCCTCCGAGCTCAGCGGCACGTTCCAGACTGCGCAGATGGCAAAGAACATGGCGGATTACGACAAGATCTACCTGATCGACTCGCGTTCCGCCACCTATACGATCAAGGTGATGGCGGACTATGCCCTGCAGCTGCGCGGCGAGGGCAAGACCGCCCCCGAGATCGTGCAGAAGATCGAAGCCCTCAAATCCCGCGTCAAGGTGCTAGCCGCGCTGGACACGCTCGAGTTTCTGGGACGCGGGGGACGCATCAGCAGGGCTGCAGCCACGATCGGCGATCTCGCGAACATCAAGCCGATCATCACGCTCACGGTCGAGGGCAGCATAGGAATCCTTGGGAAATGCCTCGGCAAGAACAAAGCGATCATGTCCATCATCCGGCACATGGAGGAGCTCGGCGTCGACAGCCGCTTCCCCGCCTACACAATCTACTCTTACGGCGATGAGAACTGCGTCTTTTTTGAAGACAAGCTTCACAGGGAGGGTATCCGCACCGCCAACCGCCTGCAGATCGGCTCCACGATCGGAACGCACATCGGCCCGGGCGCGTTCGGGATCGTCTTCGTGGCCAGGGAGTAGAACGGCCACGTCATAATTGCGTCAAAAAGAGAAGCCTTCGTATGTGAGGCTTCTTTTTTGTTCAGTAGTTTTATTCAAAAGTCAGAATCTTCTCTTGACATATCCGAAACTACGTAGTAGTATCAAATTATTCTTCATGTAGTTTTTAAAACTATATCATGTATTGCGAATATTTGCGCATACTGATATCAGGATGAAATTATTTTACGAGGAGGGGATCATATGACATTATCCATCCGTGAACCGGGAAGCGCAATCACCCACTTTATCGGAATGCTGCTCGCGCTGCTCGCTTTTATTCCGGCGCTCGCCAAGGCTTCTGCCGACGCGGGGCATATCGGAATCATCGCAATGGCCGTCTTCATGACGAGCATGGTGCTGCTCTACGGTGCGAGCACGCTGTATCACTCCGTGAATCTCAACGGAAAGAAGCTTCGTGTGTTCCGCAAGATCGACCACATGATGATCTTCGTCCTGATCGCGGGCTCCTACACGCCGGTCTGCCTGCTCGTCCTCGAACCGCACGCCGGGAAGCTCCTGCTCATCACCGTGTGGGCGATCGCCGCGATCGGCATGCTGGTCAAAGCCTGCTGGATCACCTGCCCGAAATGGTTCTCCTCCGTCCTGTATATCGCGATGGGCTGGGCCTGCCTGTCCGTCTTCGGACAGCTCATGGAGCTTCTGAGCCGGCCGGCCTTTCTCTGGCTGCTCGCGGGCGGGATCCTGTACACGATCGGCGGCGTGATCTACGCGCTCAAGCTGCCTGTATTCAACAGTATTCACAAGAATTTCGGCTCACACGAGATTTTCCACCTGTTCGTGATGGCGGGGAGCTTCTGCCACGTGGTGTGCATGTACGAATATGTAATCTGAGCAGGCGAAAGCATGCCTGCCGCGGCATTGCGCCCCACGCGGGTCGGGCGCCGCAGCGGACGGATCACGCTCCTCACGCGCTGAATTTCACAAGCAGTATCTCCACAGCCAACCGGTCGTTCAGGCGGCCGGTTTTCACATCCTCTTCGGCCTTCACACAATCCTCCACGATCCGGCACAGCGCCTCCTTGGAAAAGTATCTCGTCTGCGCAAGGCCCTTTTTCACGATAAACGGAGCCAGACCGCTCTTCTGCGTGATCGCCCCGCTGCTGTTTCCCTGCTCCTGCAGATCCTTGATCTGAAGCAGCTGATTAAACTGCCGCGCCAGCAGGTACAGAATGCGCATCGGCTGCTCCCTGAGCGACAAAAGCTCATAATACAGCTCCAGCGCGTCCTTCTGGCGTTTCTCCGCCACAGCGCGCATCATCTCGAAGATATGGCCTTCTGTCGTGGCGGTGCAGACCGCCTTCACATCGTCCAGCTCGATCCCCGGCTTATCCATCGTATAAGACAGAAGCTTCTCCAGCTCCTGCGCGATATTTTCCATATCGTCCCCGGTCATTTCCAGAAACTGCCTCAGAGCGGCCTCCGTGATCCCCTTCTTTTCTCTTTTTATCGTCCCGGCTATCCATTTTGTCAGAGTATTCATGTTCTGTCGTTTGAGCTCCACCGCGCGGCCGAGCTCCTTCACCGTCCTGAACAGCTTTGAACGCCCGTCTATCTCGTTCTCCACAAAGAGCATTATGGTTCCCTGCGGCATCCTCGGCAGATACTCCGCAAGTTCAGGACAGCCCTTCTTGAAAAAACCGCTTTCCTCGATCAGGATCAACCTGTGATCGGCAAAAAAAGGCACCGTGTCCGCCTGGCTGATCACCTGCTGTACATCGATTCCCTTTCCCTCGTAAGCCGAAAAATTCATTGTATCATCCGCCGGCAGGGTGGCTTTTTTCAGTTCATTCTTGTACTGATTCTTCAGATACTGCTCCTCTCCGTACAGAAGATAGACCGGTTTGAAATTTCCGGTTTTGATGTCTTCAACAAGCCTTTCCATCACAGGGGGATCCTTTCCGCTTTTTGAATCTATTATAAAGAATCCCCGCGAATTAATCAAGCCGTACCGTTCTTTCTTTCGCGCTTTTTCTTCGTCATCAATCCGCCGATGCGCCCGGTCTCCTTGGCGGAAAGCGACTTCCAGCCCTCCGCGCGAACCTTGTCGAGCAGGCCGAGCTCCTCGGCGATCTCGTACTTCAGCTGGTCGTCCGGACTCAGCTCTTCCCATTTCGGATTTCTGTTCTTCTCTGACATAGACAGACCATACTCCTTTCCCTGTTCAGAGTATGGCCTGTTCACAGATAAATATTCAGTTCCGCTGAATTTTTCCGGCATGCCGCCCGAGAGCGTATCCTGTCCGCCAGCCGCCTTCCTCCTCTATACGTCCTGCGGCATCAGCAGCGCGGCAATGATATAAAACAGCACACCCACCGACACCAGTCCGAAAATCACAAAGATCAGACGCACCACCGTGGAATCGATCCCGAAATATTCCGCGATCCCTCCGCACACGCCGCAGATCTTGCGGTCCGTACTCGATTTGCACAGTCTCTTCATGTCTCTTCCTCCTCGTTTTTATATTGAATGTCCCTTAATGGTCGAAATGGTCTTCGCCCTCATGGTGTTCCTGCTCCGACCCTGCATCCTCCCCGTCCTGATGATCCACGGCCTGCGTATCATCCTCTCTGAACCTGAGCTCCATCGAACCGACGCCGCACTCAATCCTCAGATCCTTTTCCGCGCCGTTGTCGGCCTTATAGTCTCCGCCAATGCCCGAATAGTTCTCACCGCCGATCGTGACGCCGCCGAGCCCATATTCCACCCTGTAATTATAATCTTCTTCTTTTCCGGCAAGCGTCACACAGGCCTCCCCGACGCCCCCTTCTATTCTTGCGCTGCTGCGGACATCCGCGCAGAGTTCGATCTTCCCGACGCCGCATTCCAGCTCGAGCCTGTCACAGACCAGAAAGGCTCCGTCCCCATCCATCGTGACCGTCCCTACACCGGCTTCGATATCGACCTCCTCGAGGATCTGATCCCGCGGGATATACAGCTTCAGCTTCGCGGTATGATCTCCTGATCTCAAAAAGCTCAGAAACGGCCTGTCGACCTCGATGCAAAGCTCTCCGTCGTCCAGCTCGCAGCCGCAGCGGGAAGTCAGATGTTCGCCCTCCACCTTCCACTCTGATCCGTCGCAGGGGATAATCTCGCAGTCCGTCCGGCCGGCTCTCAGCTTCAGCGCTCTCACGCCCGTGTAAGTCCGCCCGAACGTTTCTCCCCCGTCATCCGTCCCCTGCCGCGCGCTCAGATCTTCCAGCATCTTCCCGGTCCACTCCACCGGGCCGATCAGGGTAAGCCTTCCGGCTTCGATGCTCTGCACAAATTCCCTGTAGCGAAACCCGGCGCTCAGACCCGCGATTCCAAGCGCGGCTCCCGCGATGAAAAATGCCAGCGCCAGCATCAGCAGCACTTTCGTTGTCTTCCTCATGCCGCCGCACCCCCTTTGCCGAACAAACGCCGGAACAGCCGGCCGACCCGGCTGCAGACGCCGCGCGCGAGGTCAATCATGGCGCGAAACACCCCGGGGATTGCGATCTTTAAGCCCCACCCGGACGCCGCAAGCAGCAGCATGGCCGCCGCGAGCAGCAAAAAACCGAAACACATGAGCATCAGCCCCATCGCCGGCGCAGTCAGATTGATGATCCCGACGATCACACACAGCACGCCCGACACCAGAAACGCCGCCGATGTTACGAGGCCGCCGAACACCAGCCCGATCAAGCCTCCCAGAATACCGATCACACAGCCGAGCAGACCGGCGACGACAGAAAATCCGGTCGAAAGCACCGTCCCCGCAAGCGGAAGCCCAAACACGAGAAACAGCACAAGCAGCAGAAGTCCGTTTCTTCGCCTTTCTCCACTGCCTCCCGCTCCGGCTCCGGACGCCGCTCCATTCCCTGTATCGGATTGCTTTGCCTGCCCTGCATACATTTCCGGCGCCAGATAGTCGTCGTCGAAGCGCTCGTCGCGGTATCCCCGCTCCGTAAATTCGCCCGCGTCCGGATCGCCCTGCAGACCTTCGCGGATCTCGGCCGCCACCTTCATCGGATCACCCAGATGCCGCAGGATCTCCTCCTCTTTCTCCGGCCCGGCGTCCTCGAAGAGATCCTGATAATAGCGCAATACCTCTTCGCGTTCCTCCGGCACCAGATCCGCGAGCAGCTCCTCCAGCTCTCTCAAAAAATTCTCCTGCTTCATACTCCGCCGCCTCCCCGGAGGATCTCAGATATCTTGCCGGAATAGCTTTGCCATTCCGCGCGGTACATATTCAGCTGAGACACTCCCTGCTCCGTCACCTTGTAATATCTGCGATTCCGTCCTCCGTACTCCCGGTCGTACACCGACAGGCAGTTGTCCCTCTGCAGCCTGCGCAGCACCGGATACAGTGTCGATTCCGACACCTCGAGCACGCTGCGCACCTCCTGCGTGATCCGGTATCCGTACGTACCCTCCGGCTCGCGGGACACGACCGACAGAACAATGGCGTCCAGGAGCGCGGCTCCTGTGTTAAATACCATCCGATTTTGTCCTCCTGCCGCAGCATGGCTGTCCCCCGCAATTCGCAATTCGCAATTCGCAATTCGCAATTCGCAATTCGCAATTCGCAATTCGCAATTCGCAATTAATATTTCCGCTTCCTGAGACAGCCCGCTTTGATATTATTGTATTTCTAATATTATATATCATATAATATTATTTGTCTCATACTTTGTCAAGAAGATTCGAAAAAATATCTCTCAAACCTGCCGGTCGCCCGTCACATCGGCAGACTGTCCCTCACGCACAATGCCCCATACCCGACCTGATTGTTCGGATACCGTGCGAACCCGGGCAGCTGTTTCGCTCCGCGCCGCAGATAAGCCCGCACCTTTTCCCCGTACAGATACGGATCGTTTCCGTCCGTGATCCCCCACTGCATCAGCAGGGCTGCCGCTCCGGTCACAAACGGCGCCGCGAAGGACGTCCCTGACACGCTGACATAGCCGCCTCCGGCAGCCGTCGTCGTAATGTCGACGCCGGGAGCGACCAGATCCGGCTTCGGGGCAAAGGATTCCCTCGGCCAGCCGCGCCCGGAAAACGCCGCATAGGAATTGCTGCGCGCGTCATAAGCGCCCACTGATATCACATCTGACGCCGTCGACGGGATCGTCATCGTAGCGTCCGCCGTCGGCTGCAGAAAGCGCGTACCGTCTCCCCTTGCCCGCGCGTCAGCCATCCAGAGCTGATATTCTCCCGTGACCACTCGGACAGGTGTCAGAAGGATCGCCCAGTCTCCGCTGTCGAGATAGGTTTCCGTCGGAATAAAATCAAGATAGATCTCCTGTCGTCCCTGATAGGGGCCCGGTTCCCCATAATACACCAGAAGATCCACGGTGCCGAGGTGGTAGCGCGCGGTCCCGGCCTCCCGCCCCAGCGGTCCGATACGTCTCCCGTCCGGATGCGCGACAACAATCTCCACCTCGTCCGCATAATCCTTCCAGAGCTGAATGTTCATCGTCGTCTCAAAGTCGTTGATCAGAAATTCCACCTGCTGCGGTTCCCCCGCTGTGAGACGGCCGGACGTATGTCCGCCCGTGTTTCCCTCATTCCCTGTTCCGACTACGATAACGCTGCGGCCGCGGTCCGCCATCCGGTTGATATAAGACTCAAGGAGGGAGGAGCCCCGATGGGAGCCGTACACATTCCCGATACTGATATTCACCGCTACCGGAAGGCCGAACTCTTCCGCCTTGCGCATCACATACTCCAGAGCCTGCATCAGCTCCGTTGTCCGCGGAAAACCGTTCTCCCGCGGCGTCCCAAGCTTCACCACGACCAGCTCGCTCTCCGGCGCCATACCGCGGTATCTTCCTCCGGATGACCGCCCGTTACCCGCCGCGATCCCCAGAACCTGCGTGCCGTGCCCGCTCACATCCCGCTCCGGCACGATCGCCTCCCCGGCTGCCCTGCTCCCGGCCGCCAGCGCGGCATTGATCTCTTCCCGCGTATACTCCGTGCCCATCAAAAATCCCTCCGGAGCCATCCCCCGCGAAGTCCCGGTCTGATCCCACATCGCCGCGATCCTCGTGCTCCCGTCCTCGTTCCGAAAATCCGCGTGAAAGTAATCCAGACCGGAATCGATAAGCGCCACAAGGACCCCCTGTCCGCCCACGCTCCGACTCCGCGTAGGCGTCGGCAGCCGTTCTTCATACCGCCCCTCCGCTTCCGCCTGACCTCTCTGCCCCCGCGCGGACCACAGACCCTGCCCTGCGGGAACACAGGAGGCGATCCGTCCGGCATCCGTCGAAAAATACAGCCGCTTCGGCATCTCCACATATTCTACCTGCGGCAGCGCCGCCAGAGCGCGGATCTCATTTTGCGGCAGCGTCACGATCGCGTAGCCGCCCGAGAGCTCCACCACCTCCCAGCCCGGCAGAGCCGAACCGGCCAGCGTCCCGCCAAAGCGCACGACAACCTCCCACAGCTTATTCTCCCCCTCGTATTCCTCATCAAGATCATCAGACCTGCGGCGCTCTTCCTGCGTCGCGTCCAACGCCAGATTCAGCAGATCCTCGATTTTCTGATCGCCCTCCGCCACGGCGCGCCCTCCGCAATTTTTCTTTCCTTTTAGCTTATGCCCCTGCGCGCGCCGGGTTTCCGTCCCGACGTGCCCTCGCTCCTCAGGCGCCGCATGGATCCCGCAAAGCTTCTTCGCCTCCGTACATACCCTCGCTCCTCAGGCGCCGCACGGATCCCGCAAAGCCTCTCCGACTCCGTACATATCCTCACTCCTCCAGCATCGTATTGATCCTGCGAAATCCTCCGCTCTCCTCCGACTCCATATCCCTCCATATCCGCTCCGCGAGATCCGCCAGCGTCTCCTCCTCAAAAGCGATGCTGCCGCCGTAAATGCTCATCCCCTCCGCAATCGCCTGCTGCGCTTCCCGGTATTCCTCGTAATGTTCATCACCCTCGTAAAAATCATTCCCTACATCGATCCCGTACTGCTCACGAAAAAAAGCAGCAAGCTCCTCTTCGCTCCCTGCTTCCTTTTTCCCGAAAAAGACAGGCCCCAGCACCTCATAAAGCAGCTCCTTCTGCCGCTCAGCCGTCTCGTCATTCTCCGCAAGCAGATAACGGCTTGCCGGCGCCCTGTCGTCCTTTCGGTCCATGATCATTCTTTTCCATTTCGCAGCTCTCTGCATTCTGCTTTTCCCGTTCTGACCCCCGCAACGGATAAACTTATTATCTATCTCATATATTATGTTATTGTCTATACAATGTCAAGTGTTTTTTCACCAGTCATTCCTTTTCAGGGCACGCTTTACGACGGGAACAATCGCCTCATTCCAAAGCTCATATCCCATGGAGTCCATATGCACGCCGTCATCCGAGATCACACCCGGCTTCGGAATATCCCCATCCATAAGCACGCCTGTCACATCGATATAGTATACATTCTCCAGCTCCCTGCAGAATTCCCTGACCTCCTCATTACAGAGCTTCTCCAGGGGCCAGTTTTCCTGCTGCTTATAGTTACCGTAGACTCCAATATAATAAATCGGGACATCCGGAAGATCCAATTGCAGCAGTTCCAGCAGCTCGCATACATTGGATGTCGTCATTTCACAGGAATGCTTCCGCGCAATTTCATTCCTTGTACCCGGAAACAGTATGACAGCCGACGGGTCATACGCCACGATCAGATCCTCGTACCATTCCAGCCACTGCCATACCTTGGAACCCCCGATTCCCATATTCAGGACTTCGTACGGAGCAAACGCTTTTGACGCGCTCTTCCAGTGCTTTATGGCGGAGCTTCCGGCCAGGACGATCTTGCCCCGATTCTTCTTCGGCTTTATTCTCTTCCTGAGCCGATGGTATCTGTATGTCTTTTTGTTTTCGCACACGGTAACTCTGCACCGGTACGTTTTCTCCCTGAAGCTCGCCGTGATATCGCACTTACCGCTGCCCCAGGCTATGACAAGCCCTTCGTCGGTGACCGTGGCTACCCTTATGTCGGAGGAGCTCCAGATCACCTTTTCTCCCGCGTTCCTGAGAACCAGCCGTTTTGTGCGTCCTGCCCTCAGCAGCATGCTTGACCTGCTGAGCCTGATCCTGGGAGATGAGCCCGCACCGGACGCGCCTGCCTTCTGTGTGCCCAGCGCAAAGAGCACCCCCATGCTCAGCAGCAAAAGGATGCCCCTCAAAAACCTTAACTTTCTTAAACAAAGCATTTTTTCTCTCATAAATCCAATCGTCCCCTCTCCCCGCGCTCATCATAGCACACATTGTCAGAGGACGACAAGTATTTTTTGCCCGGCAACCGCTGTTACTCGTTCGGCAGTTTTCCAAAACGTACCTTTATGTATGCCTTGATCGCCTCCATCGTGCCGTCGAAACCGAGCCGCTCACTGTTCAGGCAGAGATCATAGTTGCGCGCGTCCGTCCACTCCTGTCCGGTATAGTAACGGTAGAAATCGCTGCGGTACTTGTCCGTCTTCTCGACAAACTTCTCGACGTCCCTGCCTGTGAACGCACGGCGCTCGATCGCCTGCTTCACACAGTACTCGCGCGACGCGTGGACAAACACGCTCACGAGCCCCGGATTGCCCTTCAGCACAAAATCCGCGGCACGTCCGATGATCACGCAGGACTCCTTTTCCGCCAGCTCACGGATAATCTTCGCCTGATAGTTAAACAGATTGTGGTCGCTGACGAACTCCTCGCTGTCCGGCGCGATCAGC
>CANQIW010000048.1 GCA_947624055.1 uncultured Lachnospiraceae bacterium | reverse complement strand
CTCTTCTCCTGGGCGACGCCGACGCCAGTATGATCCTTCGCATATCCGAATTCCTCCTCATCGACGGAACGCGCGCATACGCCGCTGCCATGCGCTGTACAACACCTGACCGCCTGCGAAGTCTCTCCGCCGCCGGCTCAGCGCCGCCCGGCGCTCCCGCAAGCCTGTCCTGTCACTGTCTGATGTAAATCCCCTGCGACTCGATAAACTCATCGAGATCCGCGATCGTCTCCTCCGCCCAGGTCTCGCTGACGGCAGGCTTTGTGTCCTGTTCTTTCCGCGCGGTCTGCTCCTCTTCTGTATTCTGCCTTGTTCTCATTCTCTCCTCTGCCATGACTGATCCCTCCTTCTGATCCTTTGTCTGCGTATCCTCGCTCAGCCCTTCCAGAAGCCTTCCTGTCCGAGCTCGGTCATGCGCACGCGACCCTTGATCTGAAGCTCCGGATTCTTGATACTCACCCTGGTGCCGCCCGGAACCGAGGAAGTGATAAACGCGTTCGAGCCGATGGTCGCGCCCTCGCCGATCACCGTCGCGCCCCCAAGGATAGAAGCCCCTGAATACACCGTGACATTGTCCTCCAGCGTCGGATGCCGCTTGGAACCGCGCAGGTTCTGGCCGCCTCTGGTGGAGAGCGCGCCGAGCGTCACGCCCTGATAAATCTTCACGCCGGTGCCGATCTCTGTCGTCTCGCCGATGACGACGCCGGTGCCGTGGTCGATGAAAAAATAACTCCCGATCTTCGCGCCCGGGTGGATATCGATCCCTGTCAGGCTGTGCGCGTGCTCTGTCATGATCCTTGGGATCATCGGAACACCCAGGATATGCAGCTCATGCGCGATCCGATACACCGTGATCGCGAAGACGCCCGGATAGGAGAAAATGACCTCATCCGTGTTGAAAGCCGCCGGATCCCCGTCGTACGCGGCCTGCACATCCGTCGCGAGAACCGCCCGCAGCGCCGGCAGCCGCTCCATGAACGCGCCGACCGTCTCCTGCGCCCCGGCTGCCGCCTCCTGCTCGCTCGCCGGAAGCTCAGCCCTGTGGTACAGAGCCCTCGTCACCTGCTTTGTCAGCCGGTACTTGATATCTTCCAGAAGCTCTCCCACATGGTATTCGATGGAATCGCGGTTGAGATTTTTGAGTTCAAAAAATCCGGGAAACACGACACAGCGGATCTTCTCGAGCAGGTCAATGATGATCTCATTGCTCAGCCTGTGTCTCATATCTATGCTGCAGGTCTGCGGGTATTCCCGGTAGCTCTCCAGGATCTCCCCCACCAGCCTGTCGATCTTTTTTTTGCCCGCGTCTTGCATTGCGAAGCTTCCTTTCCTGTCTAATATGCCATATTGCAGATCTGGTAGAGCGCCGCCTCCGTCACCTCGAAAGGCACGTTGCGCAGCTTTGACTCATTGGACATGATGCCCCTGACCGCGCGCGTCACCAGCTCGTCGTCGGCCTCCAGCGGCCCGATCAGATTGTGCATGAACGCGGAGAAATACTGCATGTCGGGAAAACCGATCAGCCCGAGCACCTTCCTGCGCAGCAGAGGCCCGACCATCGAGAGATAACCCGGCAGGAAATATCCGACCGCCTTTCCGTGCGGTATGCCCTTCTCGTAAGTAAAGTAGTAGCTTAGCCCGTGCGGCAGCGACGTTCCCGTGTGCGAGATCGCCATACCGGCCAGCGTGGACGCGAACAGGAGCGTGTCGCACTCCTCCGCCGTCAGGCTCGCCCCGATCAGCACATTCTTGACGCTGCTCCAGACGCCCATACCGTACTCGCAGAGCATACGGCTGAACCCGGTGGCGTTCACGTTGATATAGCTCTCTATGAAATGCCCGAGCGCGTCGACCGCCGTGCTGACCAGGATCTGCTTCGGCATATTCTGCAGATACCTGCCGTCCGCCAGCGCGTATGCCGGATAAACCCTGTGCGGCAGGCTCGCCTTGATGCGCTGCTCGTGGATCGTCAGGATCGCGTAGGGCGTCGCCTCAGAGCCTGTGCCGCAGGTCGTCGGCACCTCCACGACCGGGAGCGCCCCGGCCTTCACACCCTTGCGGTACAGGAAATCCGCCCCTTCGTCCTTCTGCGCGATCATCAGCGCGACCGCCTTCGCCGCGTCCATCGGGGAACCGCCCCCGACGCCGATCACGAAATCCACCTGCTCCTTCACGCCCAGATCCCTGAGCCGCATCACCAGCTCGACCGACGGATTCTCCTCCGCCGCGTCGAAGACGACATACTCCGCGCCCTGTTCCCTCAGGACGTCCGTGACGTCGGCAAGCGCGCCGTTTCCGGCAGAGCTTCTGCCGGTCACGATCAGAGCCTTTCGCCCGAGCGACGCCCACTCGGCGCCGTATTTCCTTACACAGTCCCTCTCACTGTAAATCTTCGTCGGCAAATAGAAATACATCCCTTATCTCCCCCTTCGCAAAATGTTCCAGTCCCCTTCTCAGAACATTTTTCCGATGTCTTCCTTCAGTTGCTCCGCGGCTTCCTTCAGCTCTTCTGCCGCGTTCCCGGCGACTTCCTTCGCGCCCTCCGCGACGTCCTGCGCCTTCTCCATCGCTTTCTCCGCCAGATCCTCCGCGGTCTCTTTCACATTCTCTGCCGTGTCCGCCGCGGCTTCCTTTACATTCTCTGTCACATCCGCCGCAGCTTCCTTCACATTCTCCGTCGCGTCCGCCGCGGCTTCCTTTACATTCTCCGTCGCGTCCGCAGCCGCTTCCTTTACATTCTCTGTCACATCTTCCGCGTCGATCACCACCGACGCCTCATCCTCCGCTTCCGCCTCCTCGACCGGCTCCGGCATTTTGCTGCCGCAGTTCGGGCAGAATCGCTCGTCGGCAGACACCTCGGTATTGCAGTTCTCGCAGAGGACAACGCCCTTCACCTCGCGCAGCTGCTCCTTAAGCTGCCCGATCTCCACCGTCCTGTCGCTGATCGTCCGGACAAGCTCCTCGAAGCCCTCCGGAGCGCTGTCCTTATGGAGCTCATAAAATTTCTTTCCGATTTCGGAGTAGATCTGCTCGATCTGCTTCCTCGCGTCGTTCACCTTGCCGTTGAGCTGCCGGATCCTGTTCAGCTTCTGAACCTCCTCCGCCGTGTCCTTGCTCAGCTGCTTTACCTTCTGCGTAAATTTCTGTGTGAGATCATTGATATCCATATTATTTTCCTCCATGATTTGTTAATTATAAGATTTTCCCCTGTATCCGGCAACTTTATTCGCCGCGCCGGCATCTTCCCGGGCGCGCCGTCCTCTATTCGTTATAGATCAGCGCCATGAACACGAGATCGCCATCGGAATTGTTCTCGATCGCGTGACCCTGCCCCACTTCTATACAGCACACGTCTCCGGGGCCGACCTCTGTCCGGGAACCGTCGTTGTCCACAAAGATTCCTTTTCCCTCCAGAATAAAATACGGCTCCGTATCGCCGATGTGCTCGTGGAAGCCGATACTGCAGCCCGGCTTCAGTCGGATGCGCGCATAGAGTCTTCCGTGGCCGTTCATCTCTTCCTTCGATATAATATGCTCCAGCAGAACCTCTCCGCTGCCGCCGCGCATATTCTTCCTCACCTCTGTGGTTGGCTTTCTTACCATAAAAGACGCCTCCTTTTCCCTGATCGTATGATCAGCTATCCGCATTATTTTTCATATTAAAAGAACCGCCTCAAAATGTCAACTTGATTAAGAAAGATTTCAGAAAATATCCCTCGCCGAAACGCCGCCGCGCGTCCGCTAGGCACAGTAGCTGCAGCTGTCGCGCACGATCAGCCGCCCCTGCATCTCGAGCCGCACGTTCTCCCGGTGTCCGCCGTCCATCCGGTCCAGAAGCAGAGCGACCGCGTGATGCGCCATCTCGCGCCTGGGAATATCGATCGTAGTCAGCATCGGAGTCGTCGTCTCTGCCTCCCTGATGTTGTCGATCGAGATGATCGAGGGAAGCCAGTTCTTCTTCCGCTTCGTTTTCAGCGCGTCGAGCACGCCGAGAGCCGTGCTGTCGTTCGCACAGAACACGGCCGTCGGCCGCTCCTCCTTCTCCAGGATCAGGCGCATCATCTGTCGCCCCTCCTGCCGCGTCTGGCTCGTAGGGTATACATTGGAATAGTCCAGCGGCAGCTTGTGCGCCATCAGCGACTGATGGTATCCGATATAGCGCGCCTCGTAGGAGCAGTCCCCGATGTACGCGATCCGCCTGTGCCCCAGTGAGATCAAGTAGTCCATCGCCATCTCGGCCGCGCGCGAACCGTC
The DNA here is from genome assembly GCA_947624055.1 of uncultured Lachnospiraceae bacterium. GTDB lineage: Bacteria > Bacillota > Clostridia > Lachnospirales > Lachnospiraceae > Choladousia. The sequence goes on along the minus strand of CANQIW010000048.1, from coordinate 8,517 downwards.
GCAGAAGACCTCGTCGTAGTCGAAATTCGTAGGATTCCGGTCGATCCCCACCAGATTCTGATACTGCTTTTTAAGAAACGGCAGAAGCTCCGGCGGACATTTTCCCAGCATGACCAGTCCGTCCGGCGCCCTGTCCGCGGGATGCGCGCGGGAGATATTCTTTGAACGGCTTATCATGTCCGGGAGCGTCAGAAGGCGATGCAGAACGCATTGCCGCTGCAGCAGTATTTCGCGCAGCACCTCGTAGAGCTCCCGGAAGAAGATATCCTCCTCCAGCGTCTGAAATCTCGTGAGGAACACGTCGATCTGTCTGTGCGTCTCCTTCTCCGGACAGCCTCTTTTCAGCTGCTGCGCCGCGTGATTCGGAATATAATCCAGCTCGCGGGCCGCCTCCCAGATGCGGTTTTGCAGCTCCCGGTCGCGGCAGACATAGTCCGGCCGGTTCAGCACGCGCGATACCGTGGCCGCCGACGCTCCGCTTCTTTTCGCAATCTCTTTGATGGACACAATTCTTCCCTCTTTTCGTGAAATCGTTTTCATACTCTTGCATCATTTTGTTTATTCCTGCTTATGTTATCACAGTTTTCTCTTTATTTTCAAGTCCTTTTTATTTGAAATCGTTTTCATAATTTCTGTTGTTTTCTGCCTTTGCGGGGAATATCATAAAAGAGGTTCACAAACAGATAACAAAGGGGTGTAAAACATTATGATGAATCGGAAAAAATTATCTCTGTCAATCAGCCTGACCGCTTTTGCCATCGGCCTTCTGTCCGGCACGGCGGCCGCCAAGGACACGGAAGTGAACATCGGCTATTTCAACAATGTGACCCACGCGCAGGCGCTCTATATGAAAGCGCAGGGGATGCTCGAGGAGGCGCTCCCGGACGACGTGACTGTCAGCTGGACCGCATTCAACGCGGGTCCCGCAGAGGTGGAGGCACTCTTCGCGGAGGATATCGATATCGGATACATCGGGCCGGTTCCGGCCATCACCGCGAACGTCCGCTCCGAGGGCGACGTCACGGTTCTGTGCGGCGCCGCGCAGGCAGGCGCGATCCTGGTGCGGTCCGCCGACGCCGAGATCGCATCCGTCGCCGATCTTGACGGAAAGACCGTCGCGATCCCGCAGCTTGGAAATACCCAGCACCTGTGCCTGCTGAAGCTTCTGTCCGACAACGGGCTCGCGCCCACAGACCAGGGCGGCACCGTCACCGTGGCGGCCGTTGAGAACGCGGATGTTCTGAATATGATGGATCAGGGCAACATCGACGCCGCGCTCGTCCCGGAACCCTGGGGAGCCACGCTGCTCGACGGCGGGGCCGAGATTGTCCTGGACTATGATGAGGTCTACATGGACGGTGATTATCCGGTGACTGTCGTCGTCGTGCGGAATGAATTTCTGGAGGAACATCCGGACATCGTCGACACGTTTTTCGAGAAGCATACCGAGACGACCGCTCTCCTGCTCGAAAACACGGAGGAGGCGGCAGGCGTCGTGAACGAGGAGATCAACGAGGCGACCGGAAAATCGCTGGAGCCGTCGATCCTGACGGACGCGTTCGGGCGCATCATCTTCTCCGACGAGGTCAGCGAGGAGGCCATGCAGGATTTCGCCGACATCTCCCTGGAGCAGGGCTTTATCCTGGAGAGCTATGAGAATCTGTTCACAGAGCGTTAAACGCCGGTGAAGTCCGGCAGACTTTCGGAAACCGCCCTGCCGGATCACGGGGAGGTGAACGCCGCCGCGATCCGGCGCAGGCCGGACGTCTGCTGCCGAATCTGTAAGAAAGAGATTCCGATGCGAAAACTTGCCGTCAGCGCGACGGCGGAATGGAGCTTGAAATGTCCTTACAATTGAAAAACGTAACGAAAACCTTTCACGATTCCGGACAGGACGCTGTCCGAAACGTCAGCCTCGAGATCGCGGACGGAGAATTTGTCTGCGTCGTCGGCAAAAGCGGCTGCGGAAAAAGTACGCTTTTAAACCTCATCGCCGGACTGGAAAAACCGACCTCCGGGGAGATCCGGATGGACGGCGCCCCGGTCACGGGGCCGGGCGCAGACCGCGTCGTCATGTTCCAGGAGCATGCGCTTTTCCCCTGGCTGAACGTGATCCAGAATGTAAAGTTCGGCATGGAGATCGCCGGAGTGCCAAAGCAGGAGCAGGAGGAGAAAGCGATGAAATACCTCCGGCTCATGCAGCTCGAAGATTATCGCGATTACGCCGTTCACCAGCTCTCTGGCGGAATGAGGCAGCGGGTAGCGCTCGCTCGCGCGCTCACGCTCGATTCCCGGATCCTGCTGATGGACGAACCGTTCTCGGCGCTGGACAAACAGACCTCCAACCGCCTCCGGGCGGAGCTGCAGGATATCTGGATGAAGACCAGACGGACCATCTTTTTCATCACGCACAGCGTGGAGGAGGCCGTCTACCTGGCGGACCGGGTGATCGTCCTGTCCGGCGGCACAGACAGCGTGCAGGATATCGTTCCCATCGAGCTGGAACGTCCGCGCCACGTCTACGACGATGCGTTCGTCGAGTACCGCCGCAGGATCCTGGGCGAGGTACAGAAAGAACTGTAGAAATGCTTCATGGAGTCCGACGCTTCTGAAAGAAGGCCGAACAGCGGCAGAATGATGTCGAAGGGCCGAAACAGTTAAAAAATATGAATGCAGATTTCAGAAAGGTATAAGAATATGGCTGAAAATATGCAAAAAGAAAATTCAAAGGCTACGAAGCTGCTGCAGCAGCTTCTCTTCCTGCTGGGCGTCGTCGTGCTCTGGCAGCTTCTTTACTTTGTCGGAGTCGACGTGCTCGATATCTGGAAACCGTACGCGATGCCGTCCCCGGCGGGCGTCTGGAAAAGCCTCCTCCGCCTCGTGGAGAGCGGCACGCTCTTCGCCGCCATCGGCAACAGCCTCCTGCGCGGCATGATTGGTTTTCTGATCTCTGTCACGGCAGGCGTGCTGCTCGGTTTCCTGATGGAGCGCTTCCCATTCCTGCATCAGAACATGCGCCCGTTCGTGATGGGGATCCAGACCCTGCCGAGCGTCTGCTGGGTACCGTTCTCGATCCTGTGGTTCGGGCTCTCGGAGCAGGCGATCATTTTCGTCGTGGTCATGGGCTCCGCGTTTTCCATCGCCATCGCGACCGACAACGCGATCCACCACGTGCCGCCGCTCTACAAAAAGGCGGCGCTGACCATGGGCGCCACCCAGCAGCAGATCTACCGCAAGGTGATCCTGCACGCCTGCCTTCCGGAGCTGGTCTCCGGCCTCAAGCAGGGATGGTCGTTCGCATGGCGCGCCCTGATGTCCGGCGAAGTCATGACGACCTGCATCGGTCTCGGCCAGACGCTCATTACCGGGCGCAATCTCGCGGACATCAATCAGGTCATGCTCGTGATGATCATTATTGTGCTGGTGGGGATCCTGATCGACCAGATCTTCTTCCGGAGCCTGGAGCGGCGCATCTACAAGAAGCGCGGGCTCGCCTGAGAAAAAGACCCAACAGGCGGAACAGATATTTGCCGGATATAGGGAAGGATCTGCCTGAAAAGGGGAAACTCGCTGAATAGAGAAAAGATCTGCATAAGCGAAAAATAAACAAAGAAATAAAAAAGTCCCGGTCTCGGGACTTTTTAAGGTGCCACCCGGATTTGAACCGGGGATAAGGGTGTTGCAGACCCGCGCCTTACCTCTTGGCTATGGCACCATACTGACTCCTACGGGAATCGAACCCGTGTTACCGCCGTGAAAGGGCGATGTCTTAACCGCTTGACCAAGGAGCCTTTTATAAATCAGACCGCCACTGCATCAGCGGCAAGTTAGATAATATCATAACTCAACGCTTTTGGCAAGCTTTTTTTGCTTCGGCCTCACGTTCGGCCTCAGCTGTTCTCCGCCGGATCCCGCCGCTTCGGCCCCAGGTTGCCCTCCTTGAAATGTTTTCGGCAGAGCGCCGTGTAACTGTCGTTGCCGCCCACGACGATCTGCGCGCCGTCGCGCACGATCCGCCCGTCCTCTGTGAAGCGCGTGTTGCACGACGCGCCCTGCCCGCACCAGCAGACCGTCTTCAGCTCTTCGATGACATCCGCCCAGGCCAGCAGCCACTTGCTGCCCTCGAAAAGCTCCCTGCGGAAATCCGTCCGCAGTCCGTAACAGATCACCGGGATCTCCAGATCGTCCACAATATGCACGAACAGCTCGATGTCCGCCTTTCTGCAGAACTGTGCCTCGTCCACGATCACGCAGTCGTACGCACTGATCTGCGCGTCGCTCATGGCTGTCAGCTCCTCCACATAAATGCACTTCTGCTCAAGACCCATGCGGCTTCGGATCACGCCCACGTCTCGCGTATCGATCTTCGGCTTCACGAGCAGCGCCTGCTTTCCCCGCTCATAATAGTTGTACGCAGCCATCAGCGCGTTCGCTGTCTTGGAGCTGCCCATCGCGCCGTGTCGGAAATACAATTTCGCCATAATTTTTCTCCTTGTACCTATGTTATCCTATGCTTCTCAGTTCTTTCCCGTACCTTTTCGTCTTAACGCGATCCACGGATTTTTATCCTGTGCTTCTCAGTTCTTTCCCGCGCCTTTTCGTCTTAACGCGATCCACGGATTTTTATCCTGTGCTTCTCAGCTCTCTCCGGCACTCCTCGCACGCCCGGTACGGATAGCCGAGCGGCAGCGGTCTGCCGCAGTACGGACAGCGCGCGATGTAGTCCGCCTTGCCCTTCGTCAGGTAGCGCATGATGCTGGCCTCGGTCTTGTCCCTTTCCCGCTTCAGCCATTTCTCGTCGATGATCTTCCCCATGCGCTGGGAGAACTGATAGTACAGATCGAGCTGCTTGTAGTAGGTCTCATACTGCAGGATTCCCTGCCAGCCCCTGCGCTCCAGCCGCGGCTTCGGCAGCGACACGTCCGCTGAGTACATCCGGCAGTAATCCATCCACAAGTCCACCACCCGGCGGTCCTTGATGTCGATCGGGCAGGTGATCATGCGGTAGAGCATGCGCTTGTTGTCGAAGTCCTCGATCTGCCCTCTGATCTTGTAGGCGCGCTCGTACAGGAACAGCGCTTCATCGATATTCTCCTTCTCAAACGGAGCCGACGGCGCCACGGAACACCAGACCTTCAGGATCTCATCGAGCGGTTCGTCCAGATCCAGGAGCACCTGCGGGAATCCCAGACTCACTCTCTCGATCGGAAGCTCAGGCTCCGCGTATTTCTCCCGGATGTAGGCGAGCTCTTCCTCGCCCATCGCCGTGATATAGCCGGTATCATAGATGCCGTACCGCCCCGCGCGCCCGGCGATCTGTTTGATCTCACCGGTCTTCAGCGGACGCCTGTCCGTCCCGTCAAACTTGTCCGCCTGCAGGAAGACGATGCGCTCCACCGGAAGATTCAGCCCCATGCCGATCGCGTCGGTCGACACGACCACCTTCGTCTTCCCGCTCGTGAACAGCCGCATCTGGCGGCGGCGGATCTCCGGCGGCAGGCTTCCGTAGATAATGCTCGCGTTGACGCCGCACTCCTCGAGGCGGCCGGCGACGTCGAGCACCGATTTCTTGGAAAAGGTGATCAGCGCGTCCCCCTTGCGCACGTCGTCCGGAAACCCGAACGGTCGATCCTCAAAGACCAGCTTCGTCTTGCGCTCGTAGCGGTGGATCTCACAGGTATCGCCGCACAGCTCGATCAGGTGCTTCAGCACTCCCTCGGCGGTCGGGCTGGAGCAGACATGGATCTCCTGCGCCTTCAATCCGAGGATCGCCCGCGTCCAGGAATGCCCGCGCTCCGGGTCAGCCATCATCTGCGCCTCGTCGATCACCGCCACCTCGTAATTCTCGTCGAGATCCGCCATCTCGATCGTCGACGCCGTGACGCGGCTGTCCGGCTCCTCGATGCACTCCTGCCCGGTCAGCATCGTGCAGGGCACCCCAAATTCCATCATGCGCTCATACACCTCGAGCGCGAGCAGGCGCAGCGGCCCCAGATAGGCTCCGCGCTTCACCAGCTTCAGCCGTTCCAGCGCCTGAAAGGTCTTGCCGCTGTTCGTCGGTCCGATGTGCAGGATGAAGTGCCGCTTCATCTCCAGCGCCTCCGGGAACTCCAGCTCCGGACGTGTCGGCACCAGATCGAGGATCTTGCTCTCCAGCTGGAAATGCATGTATCTGGGATACAGGACAAACAGCGGCTTGCTGCAGATCGCACACGGCATCTGCCTCCCCAAAAACGCGAGGAATTCGCCGTTCATCGCGTCCCGCTGCTGCGGCAGCAAAAGCCCCAGATCAAGCTGGATCAGCTTCGGGATCATATCCTCGCGCACCATCTTCAGCACCTTCTCACGCTGACGGCGCACCGCGAAGAACATGAGATTCTTGATCTGCTTGTGATAGTCCTCCAGAACATTGCTGCTGACGCGCGACGGTCTCGCCGCCTTCAGCGTCCGCCAGACACGCGCGGCGCGCCCCTCCAGATCGCTCAGGTTGCCCGGCCTCTTCTGCTTCTTTTTCGCCTGCGCCTCATACTGCGAATAATAGAACTGTACCAGCTTTTTCGTCTGTATCATAAGTCACCCGTTTTCTTTCCCTTTTCCTGCCTTGCTTTTCACTGATACTCAGTATAACCTATAAAAGCGTTTCTGTTAACCACTTTCTTTAAAATACACCTGTGCGCGGCGGAAATGTTCTTTGTAAAGAAAAAACAGATGGTTGACCGCCATCTGCACGAATTTCTGCTCTGCGCCGTCCGCCATCCGACGGACTGCTCTCACATATTCTGTTCTCAACGCTCAGTCTTTCTTCCCCGCTTTCACCGCGCTGTCGATCAGACGGATCAGCTCCAGCGCGCTTCGAAACTGCTGGGTGATGTTCTTCTCTGTCCAGAGGATCGAACCCTGCCACGTCGCATTCTCGCAACGGTCGATCTGGATCACAAATTTTCCTGCCGCTTTCTTTTCCATCTCGTCACCCTCTGTTCTGCCTTATGTGTCGCCTTATATGCTGTCGCGTATTCACTGCCTCGTGCGCTGTCTGTTTCTCTGCCTGATGTCCGGTCGGATCTGTATTACATCGCGAAGTTTACGGAGCTCATGTTGCTGCCTTCTTCAGCCTCTGCCGTTACGTTGTTCGCGCCGTTCTCATCGATGTGGAAGATCTCCTGCGTCTCTTCGCTGTTGATCTGCACCGTCTTGAACTCTACCTGTACGTATACGCTGCCCTCTGCCAGCTCTACCTCTGCTCCGTCTGCCGTGAAGGTCACATCGTAGAAGCTGTACTGTGCGTCCTCGCCTGCTCCCGTAGCTGCCTTCGCCGCTTCGTACTCCTCGCTGCCTTCCTCGAGCTTTCTTACCTGCATCTCGATGTTCTCCGGAAGCTCTGCCGCTGCCTGCGCGCTGATGATCACTTCGTCGTTCTCGTATGTGAAGCTCTGAGCCTCGGTGTTCTCCTCTGTCTCCGCTACCGCGTTCGCCTCGGTCTCGGCCAGCTCAGCTTCCTGCGCTACCTCTGCCGGAACCTCTGCCGTCGCGACCGTCTCAAATCCGAGAACCTCGATCTCGATTGCCTGTGCTTCTTCAACTGCTGTCTCTTCTGCCGCCTCAAAGGACTCCTCGATGATGAGGTCTTCTTCTGCCATCGCCGATGCGCTTACCATGAATGCTGCCATCGCTGCTGTAAGGATCATTTTCTTTACGGTCGCCTTCATCATTTTGTTGTCCTCCTGTTTCTTTCTATCTATCTTTTCGAAATCGTTTTCGTTCTTTGTGATTTGAGTATAGCATGGAAACTCTTTCGCAAATTATTTCGTCAAGAACTTTTTCTGCTCTTTTTTGAGAAAAGTGAAACAGAATCTGAACATGAAAATTGCCCGGGACATCCGCGCCTGCAGCGGCCGCGCGGATACTCCGGGCTCCCTCTTCGGAACAATACTTTGTCTCTGTCGTCTGCTCACACCGGCATCGCCAGCGTTTTCACCTTCTTCGTCCTCTTGTCCTGATACATCAGGGCGTCGCAGCGGCGGATCATCGCGTGGAGATCCGCATCCTTCTCCGGGTTAAAGATCGCGTAACCAAACGCCACGCTGAACGGAAAGTCAAGCCTTGCAGCCTCCTCCCTGATCGCCTCGTCAAACCTTGCCGCCGCCTGTTGAAGCCCCTCGCTCTTCTTTCCGAGGAGCACGAACTCGTCCCCGCCGATGCGATAGCAGGAGCCGTACGTCCCGAACACCTCATTGATGCATTTATAACAGCTCCGGATCGCCTGATCGCCCTTCTCGTGACCGAAATTATCGTTGATACCCTTCATGTTATTCAGGTCGAAGACGACCGCGCACTGATCGCCCGGCTCCTCGCCGGCGGCACTTTTCTTCAGCGCCTCCTCATACGCGTTGCGGTTGAACGCGCCTGTCAGCAGATCCGTTCTGGCAAGCTTCTCAAAGTAAGCCAGCTTCTCCTCCTCCAGTTCGATGTCATAGTATTCATGGACACGCTGCCACATCAACATCACGATAAAGAGCA
>CANQIW010000047.1 GCA_947624055.1 uncultured Lachnospiraceae bacterium | reverse complement strand
TTCAAACCCTTGCGCGAGACGCTTCCGATGTACATGCCCGGGCGCTTTCTGACCGCCTCGAGACCCTCCAGCACGGAAATGCTGCTCGCGTCGTATGTGTTGCTCTTCGCCATACTCTCTTCCCTTCCAAAAATTAGTACTTCTCCGCCACCTCGCCGCGCTTCTTGTAGATGGAGTCCGCCGGCACCACCTCGCGCACGGAAGACAGCGGATAGATGTTCGTGCGCGGGCCTACGACCGTCCCCGGATTCAGCACCGAGCCGCAGCCGACCTCTACCTCGTCCCCGAGCATCGCGCCGAACTTTTTGAGTCCGGTCTCAATGCGCTCGTTCCCGTCCTTCACGACGACGAGCTTCCTGTCCGATTTCACGTTGGACGTGATCGAGCCCGCGCCCATGTGCGCCTTGTAGCCGAGGATCGAATCCCCGACATAGTTGTAATGCGGCACCTGCACTTTGTTGAACAGCACCACATTCTTCAGTTCCGTGGAATTGCCGACCACGGCGCCCTCACCGACGATCGCGTTGCCGCGGATGAACGCGCAGTGACGCACCTCGGCGTTCTTTCCGATGATCGCCGGGCCGGTGATGGACGCCGTCTTCGCCACCTTCGCCGACTTCGCGATCCAGACGTTCTCCTCCACTCGTTCGTACTCGTCCGCCGGAAGCGTCGCACCCAATTCGATAATGAACGCCCCGATCTTCGGCAGCACTGCCCAGGGATAGACCGCTCCCTTGAACAGATCCGCCGCGATCGTCTCACTCAGATCAAACAGATTTTCTATTTTGCAGGTCTCCATCTTATCCTCCCACCTATCTTTTCCCTGTATTCCCCGACGCCTGTCTGGTACCTCCCGTCCGGTAAAACCTCGCCGCCTCGTCGAACAGCGGCCGCATCGCGTACTGATTGTTCAGCCCCAGCACGCCCTCCGTTCGCGAACGGATGAAGTGATCCAGCTTCATCATATACTCATCGCTCGTGATCGTGCCCTCGGCTACATAAGTCAGGCCTTTTTCCCAGCTCGCCGTCAGCTCCGGGTTCAGCAGGGAGCGGATTGAACAGAACACGACGTCATAGATCATCTCTCCCTGAAGCGTCGGAGACAAAATCTGCGTCTTCTTGTTCAGAGCAATGTATTTATTGTTCACCAGCTTCTTGAGGATCTCGGCGCGCGTCGCACTCGTCCCGATCCCGGAGCCTTTGATCTGCGCGCGCAGCTCCTCGTCCTCAATGAGCTGACCGGCATTTTCCATTGCAAGGATCATCGAGCCGGAATTATATCGCTTCGGCGGCGAGGTCTCGCCCTCCTTGATCCTCAGCGCACGCACAGGAAGCTCCATGCCCTTTCTCAGATGCTTCATTGCTTCCAGAAAATCAGCTCCGAACTGCGTCTCCCCTGTGTCCTCGCCGGTTCCGCTTTCCGTGTCCGATTCCTGCTCCTGCGCGCCGTCCGCCGTCTCACGGTCCTGCGCCTGCGTCTTCTTCGCGCGCTTCTCATTCGGATTACCGGCTACCTTAAAATAGCCCTCTTCCGTCAGCACCTTAAAGGAAAAGAAAAACTTCTCCTTCCCCATCTGCGTCGTCATGCTGATCTTCTGGAATTCCGCCGCCGGATAGAAAATGCTCAGGAAGCGGCGGACAATTGCCGCGTACACGCCGAACGCATTCCCCTTGAGCGAGCCGAGCGCGTTCAGCCCCTGTCCTGTCGGTATGATCGCATAGTGGTCCGTGATCTGCTTGTCGTTCACGTAGCGCGTCCGCGCGATCCCTTTATAGCTTCCCTGCTCCAGCACCTCCCTCGCGAATTCCGCAGCCGGACCGAATCTCTGAAGTCCCGATATATTTTTGTAGATTTCCCTGGCTACGGCGCTCGAGAGTACTCTCGCGTCCGTCCTTGGGTATGTGACCAGCTTTTTCTCGTATAATTCCTGCACGATCCGCAGCGTCTCATCCGGACTGATCTTGAACATGCGCGAGCACTCGTTCTGCAGCTCCGCGAGATTGTAAAGAAGCGGCGGATTTTTCTTTTCCTTTTTCTTCTCGATGGAATCGATCGTCGTCCTCCCTGCAGTCTCCGCGCGCAGCGCATCCCTCTCCGGATCTTCCTCGCAGCCCTTCAGCCGCGCGATCAGCTCCTCGGCGTCCTTTCTCTCCCTGAAACCGTTCTCTTTGTAGAGCTTCGGCGACAGATAATAATCTGAGCCCTCCACGGCGCGGAATTCGCCCTCGAGCATCCTGCCCTCGAGCTCCACGTTCTGCAGCACCCGGTAGAAGGGAGTTTTCACAAACCGGCGGATTTCCCGTTCCCGCCGCACAATCATGCCGAGCACGCAGGTCATCACACGGCCGACCGAGACGACCGCGTACTTTGTCCCGAGATATTTCGCGATCGCATTGCCGTATTTCAGCGTCAGCAGACGGGAGAAGTTGATCCCCATCAGATAATCTTCCTTCGCGCGCAGGTACGCGGCCGAGGAAAGATTGTCGTAACAGGACAGATCCTTCGCCTCCTTGATCCCGCGGTGGATCTCCTCCTCCGTCTGCGAATCGATCCAGACGCGCTTGCGCTGCTTGCCCTTCACGCCCGCCATCTGCTCCACAAGGCGATAAATGTATTCTCCCTCACGCCCGGAGTCCGTGCAGACATAGATCGTATCGACATCCTCCCGGTTCAGCAGGCCGCTGACAATCGTGAACTGCTTCTTCACCGCCGGGATCACCTCGTACAGAAACGTATCCGGCAGAAACGGCAGCGTATTCAGGCTCCAGCGCCTGTATTTCTCATCGTATACCTCCGGGTAGCTCATCGTCACCAGATGCCCGACGCACCAGGTCACCACATAGGAATCCGACTCCAGATATCCGTCGCCACGTCTCATATTCTCTTTTAACGCCTTCGCGAACTCCTGCGCCACACTCGGCTTCTCAGCGATGAACAGCTGCTTCATCCAATCCCTCCAGAAAGACATTGCAAAATCCCTTTTCATCCATCCGAATCCGGATGTCTGCCGCAAGACCTCCGGAAGGAATAAAACAATATCTGGTATACAGATCCTTCCCTGCAACACAAATAAGACTGTCACGGAAAAATACCATAACAGTCTTATTATACTTTATCTTATCTGTTTTTGGCAACTAATTTTTTGCAGAGATGTAACCTTTGGCCTTCAGCGTCTCCGCGCAGAGCACCGCTCCGCCGGCCGCGCCGCGCACGGTGTTGTGTGACAGACCGACAAATTTGAAATCGTAGATGGAATCCTCGCGGATACGCCCGATCGACACGCCCATGCCGTTCTCATAGTCCACGTCGAGCTGTACCTGCGGACGGTTGTCGTCCTGCATATACTGGATGAACTGCTTCGGGGCGCTCGGAAGATTCAGCTCCTGCGGCAGTCCGCGGTAGCTCTCCAGCTTCTCGATCAGCTGCTCCTTCGTCGGCTTCTTGCGGAACTTGACGAACGCGGCCGCCGTGTGGCCGTTGAGCACCGGCACGCGGATGCACTGGCAGGTGATCTTAGGCTCGGCTGCCGGGACGATCTGCCCGTTCTCCACCTTTCCCCAGATGCGCAGCGGCTCCTTCTCGCTCTTTTCCTCCTCACCGCCGATGTAGGGGATCACGTTCTCCACCATCTCCGGCCAGTCCTTAAAGGTCTTGCCCGCGCCCGAGATCGCCTGATAGGTCGTTGCAACCACCTCGTACGGCTCAAACTCCATCCACGCGCTCAGCGCCGGCGCGTAACTCTGGATCGAGCAGTTCGGCTTCACCGCGATGAATCCGCGCTTCGTGCCGAGGCGCTTCTTCTGAGACTCGATGACCTCGAAATGCTCCGGGTTGATCTCCGGGATCACCATCGGCACATCCGGCGTCCAGCGGTGCGCGCTGTTGTTCGACACGACCGGAGTCTCCGTCTTCGCATAGGCCTCCTCGATCGCGCGGATCTCGTCCTTGGACATATCGACCGCCGAGAACACAAAGTCCACCTCGGCCGCTACCTTCTCCACCTCATTGACATTCATGACGACCAGCTTCTTCACTGCCTCCGGCATCGGCGTCGTCATCTTCCAGCGGCCGCCGACCGCATCCTCATATGTCTTCCCGGCGCTGCGCGGGCTCGCCGCCACCACAACGACCTCAAACCACGGGTGGTTCTCGAGCAGGGAGATGAACCTCTGCCCTACCATACCGGTTGCTCCCAGAATTCCGACTCTCAATTTTCTCTCCATTTTCTCATTCTCCTCATCTTTTTGCGCCACGCAGACCAGAAAAACCTCGTCCCCGTAGATATCTGCGGCACGGATCCGCCCTCTGTCCGAAAACGCTGATCGGGTCCGCAATCCCTGAGTCCCCGTCTGTACTTGTCCGGCGCACATTTGTCTTTATAAGATACACTCATTCCATTTATCTGTCAAGTGCAAAGCAGAACTTTTTGTCCGGATTCCTTATCTGGATTCCTGCACAATATAAATCTGCCGTTTTTTCGTCTCCAGATATATTTTCGAGACGTACAGGCCGACAATTCCAAGGCAAAGCAGCTGAATCCCGCCCAGAAACACGATGATACTCACCAGAGAAGGCCAGCCTGCGACCGGATCGCCGAAGAGAAGCGCCCGTCCCACCACCACGCACAGCGCGACAAACGCTACAAGGCAGAAAAAAATGCCCAGAATGGAAACGACGGACAGCGGCACCGTGGAATAGGCAAGGATCCCCTCCACCGAATACTTGAACAGCTTCCAGAAGGACCACTTGCTCGTCCCGGCGCTGCGCTCTATGTTTTCATAGGACAGCCACTTTGTCCGGAAACCTACCCAGCTGTAGATCCCCTTGGAAAAGCGGTTGTATTCGCCGTCCGCCAGGATCGCGTCCACCATCTTCCTGCTCATGAAGCGGTAGTCCCGCGCGCCGTCCACGATCTCCGTCTGTGAGATCCTGTTGATAATCCGATAAAAACACTTCGCGAACAGAGAGCGGATGACCGGCTCCCCCTTGCGCGTCTGGCGGTAGGTGGCGACACAGTCATATTCCTCCTGCGTCACAGTACGGTACATCTCGGGCAAAAGACTCGGGGGATCCTGGAGATCCACATCCATCGTCGCCACAAAATCGCCGTGCGCGTACTGCAGCCCGGCATAGAGGGCCGCTTCCTTCCCGAAATTGCGCGAAAACGAAACATAGTGAACCCTGGGATCCTGTTCGCTCAGCCTGCGCAGGATCCGCAGAGTGCCGTCCCTGCTTCCGTCGTCGATGTAGACGAACTCCAGCTCCTCCGGGCAGACCCCGGTATCCCACACCCGGTTCACCTCACGGTAAAAGATCTCTACCGTCTCCTCCTCGTTATAACAGGGTATCACCAAAGAAATCATAGCTTCTCCCTTCTCCTCATATGCAGGAAACGCTTCCTGCCGGATCGTGTTTTCACAGCTGCCGCGGCCTGCGCTTCACCCTGTTCCGAACAATGCACAGCAGACACAGCGCGGCGAGTCCCAGCGCGGAGATCAGCAGTCCTTCCCGCAGGTAAGGCGTCATATAGCGCAGCTCGACCGTGTGCTCCCCCGGAGACAGCTCAAGGCCCGGATACATATCGTTTACCTGCTTCAGCTCCTGCTCTTTTCCGTCTACAAGAGCCGACCAGCCCTCGCTGTACGCCATGGACAGAACCAGCATTTTCGGCGCGTCCAGAGAGATCGTGCCGGTGATCCTGTTGTCTGCAAATTCGACGTTCCCCAGAACATCCTCCCGCAGCGCCGCCGTCTGAGCGTCCACCGCGTCCATCGGCTGGCAGATGATATAAAGGTCATCCAACGTATATGTCCCGACAGCGGGGAACTGCAGCGTGATCTCCCCCGGCTGCCCGGAAGATCCGAGATTGCACAGGTAATCGTCGTACCCGCGGTAAAAATTGTGCCGTCTGGTATACACATAGATCTTCTTGCTGACCTTCCCCATCGAGGCAAGCATGGCAAAGTACTTCGCGGCTCCCTCGAACTGCAGGTTCTTCATCACGAGATAGGTCTCGCAGTCCTGCTGCCCCTCAAAGGCAAATGTGACCGACGCGCCGGCCTCCGAAACGGTAAAACGCTTCCCGTCCACCGCGACATGCTCGTCCGGTATGACCGTAAAGTCCGGCCGCTCCTCGCTGAAGCTCAGCTCAGCCTGCGGCAGACTGCTCTGCTCCGTCACCGCGCCCTGCATCAGCGACTGCTGCTTCCTCTCGGCAGGAAGCTCTTCAAATTCGTCCTGCGGCACAAAATACCTGTATGTGTACCCGAAGGGCAGCGTCTCATCGCTTTCAAAGACCTTGAACCCTTTGCTTCCGCCCGCCTTCTCGTCATAGGAATACGGGAGGTAGGCCTTCCGGCCTTTTCTCACTACAAAGTATTTCACAGCGGCAAGCCGATCCAGCATCGTGCGTCCATCCAGATTGTCATACATGTGATCCCATCTGGCGGCCACATAGAGATCGGCAAGAAATTTGCTGACAGCCCCATTCGAAACGCTGAAATAATAGTCCGTGCCGTTCAGACGGTTCTGCATCGCCGTATTCTCGTGCGCGACGACCCCGTACTGGTCATAGCGGTAAAAACCGGAATCGTCCTCCAGTTCTTTTACCGGATAGCATTCGCTTTTGTCCGTGAGCATCGCGTACGGCTGTCCCTGCGCCCGGAAGCGGCTCAGATATCCCGCCGAGCCGTCCGGCGAATAGAGATCCCAGACATTCAGGACAAGCCCCGCCAGCGTCATCACATAGAAAAAAGCCGGCAGCGCCCTTCGGATCCTTTGCCGTCCGCTCAGAACGATCGACGCGCAAAGCGCCGCCAGCATCAGCACTGCCAGAAGCAGGGTGAAGGAAGGATTGGCCGGCGGATCAAACAGGTTTTCAAAATGTCGGACAGGCAGCGCAACCGCGCAGTACAAAACGACCAGCACGGCCAGTCCCAGCTTCTCCCTGCGCTCCAGACGGAAAAGCTCCGGGTAGACCTTCACCAGAATATAGGACAGCAGCATGATGTATCCCCACATCCAGCGATTGGCAGCGTAGGAAAAACCATTCATGACATGTCCGCAAAAAGGCGTCAGCAGGATCACAGTCAGGATCAGAAAGCCCGCCTTCAGATGCGTAAATCTCTTTCTTCTGAGAAAAAGCACCATGAGCGCGATCAGCACCAGCGGCGCCATCCCGATCACCGTATAATTCTGCGCCCGCTCCGTCCCATACGCCACGCGGAGGAAATCTCCCGGAAAGCT
Source organism: uncultured Lachnospiraceae bacterium (assembly GCA_947624055.1). GTDB lineage: Bacteria > Bacillota > Clostridia > Lachnospirales > Lachnospiraceae > Choladousia. Next base: position 5,678 of record CANQIW010000047.1, on the reverse strand, counting down.
CGCGTAGAGAGGCAGCTCATACAGCAGCGGGATCTGATTGTCCGCGCTCATCCTGCCGGTCCCCAGCACGTACACCGCCGAGGGGAGCAGCGTCACCGCCGCAATGCATGTCCCAATCAGGAAATAGCCGACAAAGCGGAAAAACCAGCCGGCGAGCTCCCTTCCCCGTATCCTGCCGAAGCGCTTCACATAGGATACCACGGCGTACAGGAACATCTGAATGCACGCCATGTAGAAGAAGTAGAAATTACTGATCGCCATAAGCGCCGTCATCCAGATGAACAGCCAGGGCTTCTTCCTGTCAAAGATACGGTCAATGCCGATGAGCAGCAGCGGAAAGTACATCATCGGATTCATGAAAAACGGATGGCGCGCGAACACGTAGAGCGCGAAGCCCGAGAACGCGTAGGTAAGCGCCCCGAGGACAGATGCCCGCGCTTCGTTTTGGTGATACCTGCAGTACGCCAGAAAAAAGCAGCCGGACAGATACAGCCTTAAGAATGCCAGAAAAGCGTACAGGTACTCCGTATATTCAGCCGGCACAAAGACAGCGGTCAGAGCAAGCGGATCCCCAAAAACATAGTAATTCAGCGTTGTGAGAATATCCGCGCCGTATCCGATGCTCATGTCCCACAGAGGGACGGACAGCACATGATTTTCCAGGAGATTTCGCAGAATGCCCCGCAGATACTTCCCGTAATACACCAGACTGTTGAAATGCTGGTAGACGCCGTCGCAGTCCCACACCATAGATTTGCCGTTGCTGATGAAAAAATACAGGATCACAGCCGTCACAATGCAGAAACAACCTGTATAGCAGGCATAACAGCCCCGTTTTTTCTTCTTTCCCAGACTGAGAGATGTCTGCTCCATAGGGATTCCTTTCCGAAACAAACTGACGATATTATAACCTTTTCAATCAGATCTGACCGGCCGGATCTTCCTCCAGATAGCGACGGTTCTCCCCGATCACGGCGCGCATGGCTTCCTGCCCCGGCGCCCCCTTCGTGAGCCGTTTCCCGACACAGGCCTTCATGCTGATCGCCTCATAAATATCCCCGTCAAACCTGTCGCTCTCCTCCCGGAATTCTTCGAGCGTCAGATCGTCAAGCGCCTTGCTCTGCGCAATGCATTTCAGCACAAGCCGTCCCGAGATCCCGTGCGCATCGCGGAACGGAACGCCGCGATTCACAAGATAATCCGCCACATCCGTCGCATTTGTGAAACCGTTCCTGGCAGAAGCCTCCATCGCCGCACGGTTGAACTTCACCGTGTCCAGCATCCCCGCGAACAGATGCAGGCAGGACAGCACCGTATCGATCGCGTCAAAAACGCCCTCCTTGTCCTCCTGCATATCCTTGTTGTACGCGAGCGGAAGCCCCTTCATCGTCGTCAGCATACCCATCAGCGCGCCATAGACACGCCCCGTCTTCCCGCGCACCAGCTCCGCGATATCCGGATTCTTCTTCTGCGGCATGATGCTGCTTCCCGTGCTGAACGCGTCGTCCAGCTCGACAAAGCCGTATTCGTTGGAATTCCAGATGATGATCTCCTCCGAGAAACGGCTTAAGTGCATCATGATCGTAGAAAGCGCCGCAAGATACTCGATCACATAGTCACGATCCGATACGGAATCCATGCTGTTGCGTGTCGGTCCGTCAAAGCCGAGCAGCTGCGCCGTATACTCCCGGTCGAGCGGGTACGTCGTGCCTGCGAGCGCGCCCGCGCCGAGCGGGCACTCGTTCATCCTGCGGCAGATATCCCGCATCCTGGAACGATCTCTGCGAAACATCTCAAAATATGCACCGACATGATGCGCCAGCGTCACCGGCTGCGCCTTCTGCAGATGCGTAAATCCGGGCATGAAGGTATCGACGTTCTCCTCCATGATCCTCTGAAGCACTTCGAGCAGTTCCCAGAGCAGCCTGTCCGTATCGCGAACCTTCTCCCGCACATACATGCGCATGTCGAGCGCCACCTGATCGTTGCGGCTGCGTCCTGTGTGAAGCTTCTTTCCCACGTCCCCGATCCGCTCGATCAGATTGGCCTCAACAAAGCTGTGAATATCCTCATACTCCGGCGTGATCTCCAGCGTCCCGTCCCCGACGTCCCGCAGGATCCCTTCCAGACCCTTCAGGATCCTGTCGCGCTCTTCCGGCGTCAGGATCTCCTGCTTCGCGAGCATCCGCACATGCGCCATGCTTCCCTCGATATCCTGTCGGTATAATCTCCTGTCAAACAGAATGGACGCATTAAACTCGCAGACCTCCCGATCGGTCTGTTTCGTAAAGCGCCCTCCCCATAACTGTGCCATCTCTATCCTCTCCTTTGAATCCTTCACTGCCGTGTCAAAGTCTACCATATGTCCGCAGTCCTTGCAAGGAAAAACATTACACGCAAAGCCATGCCATGTATAAAACAGGGCTGCCGCAGACGGCATACCGAACGTCTGTGACAACCCTCGCTCTCAAAAGACCAGTCTCCTCTGTACTAATATGATACAACCTTTGTGCCCAGAGGCAGTCTGCGCAGATACTGCAGATCATGGGCTTCCAGTCTGACACATCCCTTCGAATGGGAGCCCCATCTGTTCCCGTCAATCCATCCGTGGAATGCCTGACCCCATGACTTGGTCGGATTCCAGTAAAAATGCACGGTATTGTTATGGAGGAAAGTCTCATACTCTCCCACCAGGGTATGTCCGTTCACCCCGCCTATAATACAGGGGGCCACCCGCGTCTCTTTCCATTTCCCGCCGGACTTCTTGAAGAAATGGACGCTCGCCGTATACTGGCTGATCCATATCAGATAGTTCGTCTTACTCTTGTAATTCTTGCCATTGATATATGCTTCCGCCTGAATACTGTTATAATAATCATAAGACGGCGCCAGATAAAGATCGCCGAATTTGAGGTCGGTTCCCTTTATGGTGTACTTTTTCCCTCCCTTTAAAGCGGTGACCTTGATCGAATTATAGGAATGCCACGGCGCCAGAAACTTCGTGCCGGCTTTGAGCGTGACCGTATTTCCCGTGTCCTCATCTTCCACCTTGACGCTCTTCTTCAGACTGGCCAGCCACTGTCTCCCATGTACGCTCTCGAGCTTCTTTCCTGTGACCTTAAGGACGTTGGATTTCTCGGAAAGGATCTCCTCTCCGTCCTCTTTCCGATAGCTGCGAAGCACGACCTTATAAGTCTCGCCGACCGGAATGTCAAGCTTGTAGCTTGTCTTTTTCACTCTGTCGATCTCCTCGTATTCGCCATCCTCCTTTATATACAGGATATAGCCCTTCGCATTCTTCACCTTATCCCACTCGAGATAAGCGCATTTGTTTCCGTAGCAGGACAGGCGAAGCAGCTTTGACTCGATATCAACCGTCGGAGATCCCTCTTCGTTCTCAACCTTCCTGCTCCCCTGCTGGCTGTACGCAAACACCTGAAATGAGGACGTCTCCCCCGCGTCGATTGCTACAGTACAGCTGAGGCTTTTGGTCGTCGCCACAGGCTTCTTGCCTATGATCTCACCGGTATCCGTATCCACTTTGTATATATTGTACCCGGCAGCATTGCTGGCTCTGCTCCATGTCAGCACCGCCTTGGTCCCGGATACGTCCCCCGCCTTTACGATCTTGACAAATCCCGGCCCGGCCGCCGCGGACGAGAGCATCCCGGGCGCAAGTGACAGCACACACAGCGCAAGCAAAAATCCCGGGGTTCTCTTAAGTGATAATCTCTTCATCCTGATCCTCCCCATCCATCACGTTTCCGCATCATAAAATATCTGCGAACCGTCATCTGAAGATCCGTACATACTTTATTTGATTAATCATAGCAAAAATGACATTTAGTGTCAAGCGTGCACAACCAGATTTTTGCCGGTTTTTTATGAGCTTTTCCTCATAATTCCCGGCCAGGATCCTGTCTGTATCTTATACTTGTCTTCCGGTAAAGCTTCTGGTAGAATAACACAGACCGAAGCAATAAACCGAATCCCGAAAATTGCCGAAGGGAGGCTTCTTCTCATGAATTCACATTCCGATACCGCCGGTACGTTTTACCGCCGGATCTTCCACCTGACGCTGCCGATCATCGTCCAGAATCTGCTGAGCGCAGCGGTCAGCTCGGCCGACGTCGTCATGCTCAACAGCGTCGGACAGTCGGCGATTTCCGCCGTATCGCTTGCCTCCCAGTACGCAAGCATTCTTTTCATGATCTTCTACGGACTGGGGACTGGCGCCACCATGCTCAGCGCACAGTACTGGGGCAAAAAAGACGTCCACGCGATCGAGCTCATCGAGGGGATCGCCCTGCGCTTCTCCATTCTGATCTCCTCCGTCTTTCTGCTCGGCGCTCTGACCATCCCCGGGCTGATGATGCGGCTCTTCACCAACGATCCGGAGCTGATCGCGCTCGGAGCAGAATATCTGCGTATTGTCAGCTTCAGCTATCTGTTCTGGAGCGTTTCCGAGATCTATCTCGCCGCCCTGCGCAGCGTAGAGCGCGTCACCATAAGCACCGTGCTCAACGCACTGGCTCTCGGACTGAATGTATGCCTGAACGCCGTGTTCATCTTCGGCCTGTTCGGAGCGCCGAAGCTCGGAGTCTCCGGTGTCGCCCTCGCCACCAGCATCTCGCGCGGGATCCAGCTTATATGCTGTATTGCGACATCCCTTCTCTCAAAGAATGTCAGGCTTCGTTTCTCATACATATTCACGCGGAACAAAGTGCTGTTTCAGGATTTTCTGCGGCTTTCCGTCCCCGCGCTCGGAAACGACCTCGTGTGGAGCGTAGCGTTCTCAGTCTACTCCGCCATACTCGGCCACCTCGGAAGCGACATGGTCGCCGCCAACTCCATCGTCGTGGTCGTCCGCAATTTCGCGACCGTCTTCTGCTACAGTCTGGCAAGCGTGTCCACGATCTGGCTTGGCAAGCTGATCGGACAGGATGATATGGATGACGCGAGGAAGGACGCCGGCAGGCTTCTACGGCTGACGATCGCCGCCGGCTTCCTCGGCGGAATCTTCGTGCTGGCCGCATCCCCGTTTGTACTGGGTCACGCGTCCCTGAGCGGGCAGGCCATGCACTATCTCAAATATATGCTGCTGATCAACAGCTATTATATCATGGGCACTGCCGTGAACACTACGCTGATCGCCGGCGTCTTCAGGGCCGGAGGCGACAGCCGTTTCGGCTTTCTCTGCGATGCGATCGACATGTGGTGCTACGGCGTTCCGCTCGGCCTGCTCTCCGCCTTTGTGTTCAGACTTCCCCACCTCATGGTCTACTTCCTGCTGTGCACGGACGAATTTGTCAAGTGGCCCTGGGTGATCGCGCACTACCGCAGCGGCAAGTGGCTGAACAATGTGACAAAGGAATATGAATGACGCCGCGGTCAGCGGCAGCTTTTCATTACTATTTGTGCCGCCAGCCAAAAGGCGGCGGAATGGAGATTGATATGGCGCAGAATCAGAAAAACTACCAGCGGGAGCTGGACAGGATCCTTGACAGGCTGAGCGGGCAGGAGACGCCGCGCGGACAGACCGGGCAGGACAGCCCGCCCATGCCGGACGGCGCGCCGAACGCCTCCGCCCTGCGCGTCCCCACGCTCCTGCTGCACAGCTGCTGCGCGCCGTGCAGCAGCTATGTACTGGAATACCTTTCCCGCTTCTTTGCGATCAC
>CANQIW010000046.1 GCA_947624055.1 uncultured Lachnospiraceae bacterium | reverse complement strand
TTGCCCTTGTGATCCGGATTCATGCCGAGCACGCGCCCGCGCCTCTTATTGAGGTCGCCCATCACGTCGCCCGTGAACTTATCCGGTACCGTGACCTTCATTGAAGCGATCGGCTCAAGCAGAACCGGGCCTGCCTCCATGAAGCCCTTCTTGAACGCCTGGCTCGCCGCGGTCTTGAACGCCATCTCGGACGAGTCTACCGGATGGTAAGATCCATCGTAGAGCACAGCCTTCACACCAACCACCGGATAGCCGGCAAGCGGACCCTTCACCACAGAATCCTGAATGCCCTTCTCGACTGCCGGGAAGTAGTTCTTCGGTACCGCGCCGCCTACGACCTCCTGCGCGAACTCGTATGGAGTCTCGAGGGAATCGAGCGGTGAGAAACGCATCTTAACGTGACCGTACTGGCCGTGTCCGCCGGACTGCTTCTTGTACTTGGAGTCCACGTCAGAGCTCTTGCGGATCGTCTCCCGGAACGCCACTTTCGGCTTTGTCAGCTCAACATCTACCTTGTACTTTGTCAGAAGCTTGCTGACGATGATATCCAGATGCTGATCGCCCAGACCATAGAGCAGGGTCTGACGATTCTCGCCGTCGTTCACGACCTTGATCGTCAGGTCTTCCTGCGCGAGCTTCGCGAGCGCCTGCGCGATCTTGTCCTCCTCGCCCTTCGCCTTCGCCATGTACCGCTTGTATGTATACGGTACCGGAGCGTCGATACGGCCGTAAGCGATCGGGGTGGCCTTCGTGGAGAGCGTATCGCCGGTGGAAGCATTCAGCTTGCCGATAGCGCCGATGTCGCCCGCGTGGAGCTCCGTCACCTCAACGGCCTTGCTGCCCTCCATCACGTAAAGCTTGCTGATGCGCTCTTCGTTGTCCGTCGCCTCATTGTACAATGTGTCATCGTTCTTGAGTACGCCGGAAGCAACCTTGATCATGGAATATTTACCGATAAACGGATCCACGATCGTCTTCCAGATAAAGGCGGATTTCGCCTTGGAGAAATCATAGTCTGCCTCGAAAACTTCCTTCGTCTTCATGTTCACGCCAGCGATCTTGCGCTTCTCGGGCGACGGCATATAGCTCACGATATCGTCGAGCAGGATCAGGATGCCCTGCAGATTCAGGCTCGCGCCCATCGTCACCGGCACGATCGAGCAGTCGGAGACATTCGTGTGGAGCGCGGAGACGATCTCCGCCTCGGAGAACTCCTCGCCGTTGAAATAACGATCCATCATCTCCTCGCTGGTCTCGGCCACTGCCTCGATGAGGTTCTCGCGGTACTGGTCGAGATATTCCTTCAGATAATCCGGGATCTCGCACTCGACCTTCTCCTGCTTGTTCACATAGCGCCTGCCCGCCATCTTCACAACGTTGACATATCCGACGAACTTCTCGTCCTCACGGATCGGAAGGTTCAGCGGAGCGATCTTCTTGCCGTACAGCTCGGTCAGATCCTCGACTACCTTACGATAACTCGCATTGTCAAAGTCCATATTGGAGACATAGAAAAATCTCGGAAGCTTATATTTCTCGCAGAGATCCCACGCCTTCTGCGTACCGACCTCAACGCCGCTCTTTCCGTTGACCACGATGACAGCCGCGTCCGCAGCGGCGGCAGCCTCCTCCGCCTCGCCAAAGAAATCAAAATAACCCGGGGTGTCCAGAATGTTGATCTTCGTATCTCCCCAGATGATCGGCACCATGGTCGTGCTGATCGAAAACTTTCTCTTAATCTCCTCTTTATCGAAATCGCTGATCGTGTTTCCCTCAGCTACGCTGCCAAGGCGGCTCGTAATACCCGACAGATACGCCATGGACTCAACAAGGCTCGTCTTACCGGATCCGCCATGCCCGAGAATCACGACGTTGCGGATCTTGTCTGTTGTGTAAACCTTCATAGTTTTTCCTCCAATACTAGTTAGTCCGTGGACTTAAATACCCACATGGATATATTTTACTAAAATCATAACAATAATTCAAGCATTTTATTCACTTTTAACAATATTTTTATTTTTCATACTTTAAAGCGGCAAAGTCTTTGACATCCCGCTTCTTTGAGAGTAAAATATGCATGATTGTCACACCGGCGCGCCGCACCCGAGTTTCTTTCGGAAAGACGTGCACCGTGACAGATCAATATTGAACAATCCAAAAAAGGGAACGGACAGTTATGGAATTAAATACCTTTGGCTTTATCGGACTCGGACTGATCGGCGGCTCGCTCGCAAAGGCGCTTCGGCGCGTCAATCCCAAGTGCCGGATCCTGGCATATACGAGAACGCCCGCGACTACTCGGCAGGCCCTGGCGGAACAGGTGATCGACCAGATCTGTGAATCACCCGCGGATGCCGCGTTCTCCTCCTGCGACTGTATTTTTCTGTGTGCGCCGGTCGGCAGTAATATCGCTGCGCTGCGGATCCTGAAAGATGTCGTCACAAAAAACTGCATTCTCACCGATGTCGGCAGCGTAAAGACCGATATCCATGAGGCCGCGGCCGGTCTCGGCCTGAAGGGACGTTTCATCGGCGGACATCCGATGACCGGCTCAGAGAAATCCGGCTTCGCGAATTCAAACGCACATCTGTTTGAAAATTCCTATTACATCATTACGCCCTCTGAGGAGAGCGATCCGAAGCAGATTGAAGCATACCGCGCCCTGGCAGCAAAGCTCGGCGCGCTTCCGGTCATTCTGGATTACCGTCAGCACGACTTTGTCACCGCGGCGGTCAGCCATCTTCCGCATCTGATCGCGGCGTCGCTCGTCAACACCGTACACGATCTGGATTCAAAGGAAGAGGTCATGAAGATGATCGCCGCCGGCGGTTTCAAGGATATCACGCGCATCGCGTCGTCCTCCCCCGAAATGTGGGAGCATATCTGCATTTCCAACCGGGACAATATCTCCAAGGTCATGGATACGTTCATCGCGCTTCTTGAGGAATCCCGGGATCAGATGCGCTCCGGCGACGGACAGGGCATCTACCGGACGTTCGAGCGCTCCAGAGATTACAGGGACTCATTTTCCTCATCCCCGCTCGGCGCAATCAAGAAAATTTACACGATCTACTGCGACATCGTTGACGAATCCGGCGCGATCGCTACGATTGCCACGACGCTCGCAGTCAACGGCATCAGTATCAAGAATATCGGCATTGTACACAACCGGGAATTTGAGGAAGGCGTGCTGCGCATCGAATTTTACGAGGAGGAACCGTCGCTTAAGGCAGCGGACATCCTGCGTCAGCACCGTTACCAGGTGTGGGTACGCTGAACACGAAAGGAGATTTCCGATCATGAAAATAAGATATACTGCCCCTCTGCGCGGGGAGCTTACCGTACCCGGAGATAAATCGATCTCCCATCGAAGCGTTATGTTCGGAGCTCTCGCGCAGGGCCGCACAGAGATCAGCCGTTTTCTGACCGGGGCAGACTGCCTCTCAACGATCGCGTGCTTCCGCCAAATGGGGATCTCGATCGAGCAGAACGGCTCAGATGTGACGGTGCAGGGCAAAGGCCTGCACGGACTGTCGGAGTCTTCCGGCATTCTCGATGCCGGCAACAGCGGGACGACCGTCCGCCTGATGTCCGGCATTCTCGCAGGACAGCGCTTTACCTCACGCATCACGGGGGACGACTCTATCTGTAAACGACCGATGAAACGCATTATGCAGCCGCTGACCGAGATGGGCGCTTTCATCACATCCATACGCGGCAACGGCTGCGCGCCGCTTGAAATCTGCCCGTCGGCATTGCATGGCATTCACTATCAGTCGCCGGTCGCCTCGGCGCAGGTCAAATCCTGTGTACTTCTGGCCGGACTCTATGCGGACGGCAAAACAAGCGTCACAGAGCCTGTTGTCTCCAGAAACCACTCCGAATTGATGCTCCGCTATTTCGGAGCCGCTGTTTCTTCCGAAGGGACGACTGCGACAATTGCCCCCGAGCCCGTACTGACCGGTCAGAAAATCACCGTTCCGGGCGATATCTCCTCGGCCGCATACTTCATTGCCGCCGCTCTTCTGGTGCCCGGTTCTGAGGTTCTGCTCAAAAATGTCGGCATCAACCCGACGCGCGACGGTATGCTCCGCGTCTGCAGGGCAATGGGCGCCGACATTGAACTGCTGAATGAAGACAGTTCCGGGGCGGAGCCCTGCGCGGATCTTCTGGTGCGCAGCAGCACTCTGCACGGCGTCGTCATCGAAGGCGAAATCATTCCGACCCTGATCGACGAGCTTCCGGTGCTCGCAGTGCTCGCCGCCTTCGCGGAAGGCACTACCACGATCCGGGACGCGGCAGAATTGAAGGTAAAAGAATCCGACCGCATTGCGGTCATGACAGATAATCTCTCCCGCATCGGCTGCGATGTGGAAGCCACGGACGACGGTATGATCATCCACGGCGGAAAGCCCCTCCACGGAGCCGTGATCGACAGCCACAGGGATCATCGCGTGGCGATGAGTTTCGCCGTGGCCGCGCTCGCCTGTACCGGGGAGACGGAAATCCGGGACAGTGACTGCGTGACAATCAGCTATCCCGGATTCTACGATGACCTTCAGATGCTCTGCCGCCAGGCATGAGTCTTACATAATATAAAAAATGCCTGCCATTTACAGGACAGCTCCCGTAAATGGCAGGCATTTACTGTATCCACAGCATCCCGTCATTTATTACTCCTGATCTCCGGCGCCTGCTCGCTCAATCCCAGCTCTGCCGCCGCCTCCGCATTCCAGTGAAGCTGTCCGTCTTCATAAGCCGCCACACAGCCGTCCTCTATCTGAGACTGCTCGATTCCGATCACCGGGATTTCCATCTCCTTCGCGTACGCGCACACGGTCTGCAGCAGTCCATTGACCAGCCCGTCATCCATACAGAAAATACAATCCACAGAATCCACCAGCTCGGAAGCCGCCAGATCGATATCGACATCCGTCTCGATCTCCTTCAGTGCCAGCTCAACACCGTAGTCCTTCGCGATGGCCTCATACTCCTCCAGCTGCTTCTGTGCGCTCTTATTTTCCGAAGAGTAGATAATGCCGGCCTTTTTCGGCTCTGCAATCATCGCCCGCATCAGCTCAAACTGACTCTCAATGCCGTCCGTAAGCTCCAGCGGACCGGCCTCTGTCTGAGGCTCAGTCTGTTCCTCCGTATGCATCTCCGTCTCCGCGCTCGCCTCTGTCTCCGCATTTTCATCTGCCTGCGTCTCCGCCGACTCCCCGGATTCCTGCGTCGTCTCTTCAGAAATTTCCGCCTGCTCTCCCGGCTGCTCTGCAGCCGAGGCATCTTCCTGGAGCTTTTCCTTCGCGAGATCTTCGATTCTCGCGGTCTCCGCGTCGGATTTTTCGAGGAACTCCGCTTTGATATAGCCTTCCGCCACCCCGCTCTCAGACTCGTAGAAGATCCGGATCCATTCACCGTCGCGGTCAACCGCGTATACTATCATATTGTTCGACAGAGACGCCAGAATATCAGCCTCTGTAGACGGCTGCTTCCGGACATTGACGTGAAAGCTGTTGACACTGCACAGTCCCGGCGTCTCAGGAACCGCAGCGCTGTTTTCATCTGCCTCGCTGTCCGTCCCGGCTTCTTCAGCCTCACCGTTCGTCTCATTTTCCGCATCGGCAGCTTCCGTATCCGTCTCGCTTTCCGGCTCGTTTGCCGACTGCATATAAGTCTCCACAAGCGCAACAAGTCTGGAATCATCCGGATCCGTCTCTTCGAGATACTCTTCCATCACATAAGCGTCCTGGGCTTCCTCTGCGTCCTTTCTGTAGCTGATCTTCACCCAGCCGTCTCCGGCCGGTCCCAGCACAAGCACCCTGTCTCCCTGCGAAAGCATACCGAGCTTTCCGGAATCCGCCGTAGCCTCTTCCCGCACATTGATCGTCTCTTTCACCGCACGCAGATTTTCCGCTCCCTGCAGGTATTCTGATTTGATATAACCTTCTGTCAGTCCCTCTGCGGATTCAAAAAGGATGTGTGCCCAGCCTTCCGCCTCATCGATTGCATAGACCTGCATCCCTGCCGACATCGAAGCAAGCGGAACAGCCTCTGTGGACGGCTGCTCACGAACCCGCACCATATCGCTGACGATCCGTACTCCGATCTCTGCTTCCGTCTCGGTTTCTGTTTCAGTTTCCGTCTCAGACTCTGTCTCTGTCTCCGTCTCAGTTTCCGTCTCAGTTTCTGTTTCCGTCTCGGTCTCGGTTTCCGTTTCCGTCTCAGATTTCGTCTCGGTTTCTGTTTCCGTCTCAGATTCCGTCTCGGTTTCCGTTTCTGTCTCAGACTCCGTCTCGATTTCCGTTTCTGTCTCAGACTCCGTCTCGGTCTCGGTTTCTGTTTCCATCTCTGTCTCAGACTCCGTCTCTGCCTCGGTCTCTGTCTCAGTCTCGGCTTCCGTCTCAGACTCCGTCTCCGTCTTTGCTTCCGTTTCCGTCTTCGCTTCCGTTTCCGTCTTCGCTTCCGTTTCCGTCTTCGCTTCCGTTTCCGTCTTCGCTTCCGTCTCTGCCGCGGTCTCGATTTCCGTTTCTGCTTCAGCCTCCGTCCCAGGCTTCGTCTCTGCTCCGACAGCCGGCGCTGTCACAGTAGAAATCGTACTTTCCCCACCGCTTATGATCTCCTTCTGTGTCTCTTTTTGTGTCTCTTTCTGTGTCTTCTTTTTGTCTTCCCCGATTCCGGTTTTTTTCTTCTCTTTTGTCCCTGACACCCGTTCGGTCTGGTCTTTCTCAGACTGGCTCTCTTCCGTCAGTTCTTCTTCCGTCTCGCGCTCCCCGGTCTGCTCTTCCGTCTGTGCTTCCTCCACACCCGGCTTTTTCACAAAGTCGTCTCCGTCCTCAACAATCAGCTCTGCCTCTTCAAGGATCACTTCCGGTTCTGAGGAATCATCGGCGGTCTCCGCGCCAGTTCCGGATACCGATCCGGACAGGTCGATCTCCATAGCTTCCGTCCCCGCATCGATCTTTTCCGTCTCAGCGCCGACCCATTCGCTCTCCGACTCGGCAACTACTTCCATGTCCGCTATGGACAGCGTCTGCAGTTCTGTCTCCTTATCGCCTGCTGCTCCACACCCGGACAACGCCGCCGCGATCACGGACGCGCTGATAAAACCTGCAACTCTCCTGTACTTCATTCCGGAATCCTCCTTACCCTGTATTACTTATACTTCCACCCGACTGCATAAGTCTGCCGGAGGCATTTATGCAGAAAGCGCCCCAGAATCTGAGGCGCCGAAAGTCTGTCAATCTTTTACGTCTTTTATGCTGAAGCTCATTCTTCCCATCTTGTCCTTGCCAAGGCAGACTACCTTCACCTTATCACCCAATGTAAGCACGTCTTCCACGCGGTTGATTCTCTCTTTGGCGATCTTGGAGATGTGAACCATCCCCTCCTTGCCCGGAGCGAATTCCACAAACGCACCGAATTCCTTGATGCTTACCACCTCTCCGGTGAACACCTGTCCCGCCTCGAAGTCCGTCACGATGATGTTGATCATCTCCGCAGCCTTGTCCATCATTTCCTGATCCGTGCCGCAGATCGATACAAAACCATCGTCGTCGATATCGATCTTGACGCCTGTGCGCTCGATGATCGTGTTGATCGTCTTGCCGCGCTGACCAACCACATCGCCGATCTTCTGCGGATCGATCTGAAGCTGAATGATCTTCGGCGCATATTTGCTGACCGTCGGTCTCGGCTCGGCGATACACGGCGTCATGATCTCGTTCAGGATGTACTCACGCGCCTCGTGGGTACGCGCGATCGCCTCCTCGACGATCGGTCTGGTCAGGCCGTGAATCTTGATATCCATCTGGATCGCGGTGATGCCGTCATGCGTGCCGGCCACCTTAAAGTCCATGTCTCCGAAAAAGTCCTCAAGACCCTGAATATCGGTCAGGACAATGTAATCGTCATCGGTCTCCCCGGTCACCAGACCGCAGGAGATGCCCGCCACCTGCTTCTTGATCGGCACGCCCGCCGCCATCAGGGACATCGTGGACGCACAGATACTCGCCTGCGAGGTAGAACCGTTGGACTCGAACGTCTCGGATACGGTGCGGATCGCGTACGGGAACTCCTCCACGCTCGGAAGCACCGGGATCAGCGCCTTCTCCGCGAGCGCTCCATGACCGATCTCGCGGCGTCCCGGACCGCGGCTGACCTTCGTCTCGCCTACCGAGTAGGACGGGAAATTATAATGATGCATATATCTCTTGTTCGTGATGTTCTCATCGAGACCGTCCACCTTCTGCATCTCGGACATCGGCGCGAGCGTCGTCACGGTGCAGATCTGCGTCTGTCCGCGCGTGAACATCGCGGAGCCATGCACTCTCGGGATGATGTCCACCTCCGCTGCCAGCGGACGGATCTGCGTGATCTGTCTGCCATCCGGACGCTTGTGATCCTTGAGGATCATCTTGCGGACCGTCTTCTTCTGATACTGGTAAAGAGCCTCAGAGAGAAGCCCGAGCCACTCCTCATTGTCCGCAAACGCCTCCTCGAGCTTCGCGGAGATCTGACGGATATTCTCCTCACGCTGCTGCTTCACATCCGTGAATACGGCAACCTCCATCTCCTCCGGCGGAACGATTTTCTTCATCGCCTCGAACAGCTCTTCCGGGATGGCGCAGCTCTCGTATGTGTGCTTCGGCTTGCCGACCTCAGCCACCATCTTGTTGATAAAGTCGATGATCGTCAGATTGATCGCGTGGCACTTATAGATCGCGTCGATCATTACCTCGTCCTTGATCTCGTTCGCACCAGCCTCGATCATGATGACCTTCTCACCGGTCGACGCGACCGTAAGCTGCAAGTCACCCTTATCCCACTGTGTCTGGGACGGGTTGACGATCAGCTCGCCGTCCACCATACCCATCTGCGTCATCGCGCAGGGACCGTCGAACGGAATGTCGGAGATCGCCGTCGCGATCGCCGCGCCGAGCATCGCCACGAGCTCCGGGCGGCACTCCGGATCCACGGACATGACCATATTGTTCAGTGTGACATCGTTTCGGTAATCCTTGGGGAACAGCGGGCGCATCGGACGGTCGATCACGCGTGAAGTCAGGATCGCGTTCTCAGACGGCTTGCCCTCCCTCTTGTTGAAACCTCCCGGAATCTTGCCTACCGAGTAAAACTTCTCCTCGTACTCCACACTGAGCGGGAAAAAGTCGATCCCGTCGCGCGGCTTCTCAGACGCCGTCGCGGTGGAAAGCACCGTCGTGTCCCCATAGTGCATAAACGCACAGCCGTTTGCCTGCGCGCCCACGCGTCCTACATCGACCGTGAGCGTTCTCCCCGCAAGCTCCATAGAATAACTCTTGTACATACTCTCTTCTCCTTTTCTGATTTTTGAATGTATGCTGTCTTCCGCATCAGAACAGGATACCTGCAAGAGTTCCGAAACTACTGAAAAAAAGACCGACAAAACGTAACGGCTAGTCTTCTTTTCAGTGGTCTCGGCTTTCTCTCTGCAGAGCCTGTCCACACGCAGACAGTTGTGGCTTTGCCTTCGCCTACGCGAATGAGCACGGCTCATTCGCTATCACGGGCGCGTTCGGTCGACTTATGCGTGGCATAGTCTCCCTCACTTTGCCTTCGCGTATGCGAATGAGCACGGCTCATTCGCTATCACGGGCGCGTTCGGTCGACTTATGCGTGGCATAGTCTCCCTCACTTTGCCTTCGCGTAAATCGGGGCTGTCAGCAAATAGCTTTCGTTCGGATCGAAGGAACTATTTTGCGACAGCCCCATTTGTGTTTATTTTCTGATGCCAAGCTTCGCGATCAGCTCACGATATCCCTCGAGGTTTGTCTTCTTCAGGTAAGCGAGCAGTCCGCGTCTCTGTCCTACCATCTTCAGAAGGCCTCTTCTGGAATGATGATCCTTGGGATGCGCCTGCAGATGCTCGGTCAGCTCCTGAATGCGGGCCGTGAGCACCGCGATCTGCACCTCCGGCGACCCGGTATCACCGGGCTTTCTTGCATACTCGTTGATGATCGCTGTCTTTTTCTCTTTTGAGATCATGATTTCTCCTCCTGTTTTCTGATCGCCTGCTGCCAGGAAAGCGGTCGGAGCGTCCGGCTTCTGAGCAGCGGCTGAATTTCACACTCAAACAATATAACATAAGAAATCTTTTGCGTCAACCGGAAATCTTTCGGAAACAGCCTGCTCTGAAACACTTTCCCGGATCGGGCATACCATGTCAGGCGCTCACGTGATCCCGAAATACAGTCTTCCTGCCGCAATATCCTGCTGCATCTGCGCCTTCAGCGCGTCGACGGAAGCAAACTTCCGCTCGGGACGTCGAAAAGTCTTCAGCATCACCTTTACCGTTTTACCGTAGAGATCCTCGTGAATCCCATACAGATAGGTCTCCACCCCGACGCTCTCTCCTCCAACGGTCGGCTTGCAGCCGATGTTCGTCACCCCGTGACAGCGAAAGTGTTCGGAACATACCTCACTGAAATACACGCCTTTCGGCGGCAGAAGTTTTCGGCTGTCAGGGATCAGATTGATCGTTGGCATCCCGATCCGCCGCCCCAGCCTTTTTCCGTGCTCCACCACGCCCGTGACAGGACAGGCATAGCCAAGCAGCGCGTTCACCAGCTCCATATCCGCAAGCGCAAGCGCCTCTTTCACATAGGTGCTGCTGATCTCACGCCCGTCATGTCGTTCCTTCTCCATCACGATCAGGCGAAAGCCATACTTTCCCTGCAGGCTGGCGAGCAGCTTTACATCCCCGCGCCGTCTGTATCCGAAACGGAAATCCGTTCCTACCACAATATATCTGGCCTTCAGCTGTCGTATCAGCACATCCGACACAAACGCCTCCGGCTCCATTCCCAGAATTTCCGGAATATACGGACAGCGGATCATACAGTCGACTCCGAACGCCTCAAACAGATCCCTTTTTTCCTGCGCGGTAAGCAGCGCCGGGCTGTCCTCCGGAGCGATCGTAAAAGCGATCCCGTAGTATCCCATGTCCTGCAGGCGCAGCACCTCGCGGATCAGCTTCTGATGCCCTCTGTGGAGTCCGTCAAATTTGCCCAGGGTGACGACAGATGGCTCCGCCTGTTGAAACTGTATTGTGTCATGTATTTCTATCATCTGTTTTCCTTCAATAATAATATAGCAGAATTCTCTCAAAATCCGCGGGCAGAACGGATCCGAGGGCGGAGTCCGTCTTACAGAAACATTGTCCCCGCGCACAGGCAGCGCCTCTGCGCGTTCCACTCGTATACGGCCAGAAATGTCCTCTCCCTGCCATACACACGAATCCGTCCCGGCAGCGCGCCCTGCGCGTTTTTCCACTCCGCCCATGCGATGCCGGCCTCCTCTGCTCTCAGGCATTCACCAGTCTCCGCCGGCGTACCTTCACAAAGAACGGTACATTCCTTCAGCAGCTTCGGCGGCAGCGCGTTTCCGTTCCTCACAAATCTTTCCGCCTCCGCGCCCAAAAGCAGCGCGGGCAGCTCCGAAAAAACCGCGTCGGTCTTCACGACCAGCTCCGATAGTCTTCCTTCTTCCCGGTATCTTTCTACCGCCTCCAGCTTCACGCTGTCCTCAATCAAAAAAGGACCGGCTTTCGTCCGAAGCAGCGACTTCATGCAGCCGCCGCAGCCCAGCGCGTTCCCGATGTCATTGCAGAGAGTCCTGATATAGGTTCCTTTGGAACAGGTCACCGTCATCGTAATCTCCGGAAGAGAGACGTCCTCGACCTCGATCTCCCTGATCTCGATCTGTCGCGGCTTTCTCTCTATCTCAATCCCCTGCCTCGCAAGATCGTACAGCCTTCTGCCTCCGACCTTGATCGCCGAATACATCGGCGGGATCTGTTCCTGCTGCCCGACAAAGCCTTCGATGCACGCGCTGACCTCGGCCTCCGTGACATTCACGGGCTTCGTCTCCAGAATCTGTCCCGTCGTGTCCTGCGTATCCGTCGTCATCCCGAGAAGCAGCACGGCGCGGTATGTCTTCTCTCGATCCGTGATCAGATCGCAGACCTTCGTAGCCTTTCCGAGACAGACCGGAAGCACGCCCTGCGCCTCAGGATCCAGCGTCCCGGTATGCCCGATCCGCTTCTGTTTCAGGATACCGCGCAGCTTCGCCACCACATCGTGTGAGGTGAAACCGCTCTCTTTATATACATTGATAATCCCGTCAATCACTGTCTTTTCCCCTCAAGCTGTCTCTCAAACTGCTGCAGGAGAAGCCCCAGCGCTTCATGCGCCGTTCCTTTCATGCTGCAGCCGGCCGCGCGCACATGGCCGCCGCCGCCGAAGCTCTGTGCCACGCGGCTCACGTCGACCAGCGACTTCGAGCGCATACTGACTTTATGCACTCCCGGCTCTGTCTCATAGAGGAAAATTGCCACCTCCACGCCTTCCGTGCCCGCAAGCGTCTCAACAATTCCATCCAGATCCGAGCTCTCCACCCCGAAAAACTCCATATCGCCGCGAAGAACATAGCTGAAGATCACCCTTCCATCCATCAGAAGCGAACTCTCCAGCAGCGCCTTCCCGTGGATCAGCCTCTGCTGATAAGACTTGTCGTAATAGGTGGCATTGATGATCCTGGAACCGTTGATCCCCCTGCGCATCAGCCGCGCAGCCATCTCCATCGTCTCAGGCTTCGTGCACGAATGCCGGAACACACCGGTATCATGTACGATCCCCATATAGAGAGCTTCCGCTGCCTCGAAAGGTATCTTCTCTTCATCCAGTATCCCGACGACCAGCTCAGAGGTCGAACTCGCGTCGGGCACAATGTAATCAACGTCGCCGAAGCCGTTGTTGCTGACATGGTGGTCGATGCAGACCGTTCTCTTCGCCTGTTTCCGGAACTCACCGGCAGCTCCGAGCCGAAACTCATCCGCACAGTCCAGGCAGAAAAACAGGTCACATGCCGCATTCCGCGGAATCTCATTGCGGACTTCATCCACACCGGAGATGATATGATAGGCGCGCGGAATCTTCTCCAGATAAACCGCCGCTTCGATCTTCGGGTAATTCTTTTTCAGATAATGATACAGTCCCAGACAGGATCCGATCGCGTCCCCGTCCGGGCGGATATGCCCTGCAATCGC
>CANQIW010000045.1 GCA_947624055.1 uncultured Lachnospiraceae bacterium | reverse complement strand
GCTGCATCTATTCCGGCGTGACCTCGCCGACCGAGGCAGCCGTGATCGCAGTCTTCTACTCGCTGATCATCAGCGTTTTCGTGTATAAAACGCTGAAGCCGCGCGATCTCTGGGATGTGCTGCGCGAGGCGGTTCGAACCTTCTGTCCGATCCTGTTCATTCTCGCGGCATCCGTCGCGTTCTCGCGCATCCTGACACTGTTGCACGTACCGCAGACCGTCTCGGCCTGGATGACCGGCGCATTCACGACGCGCTTCACCATCCTGCTCGTCATCAACCTGCTTCTGCTGATCGTCGGCATGGTCATGGATACCAGCCCGGCCATCCTGATCCTTGCGCCGATCCTGATGCCGATCGTCGCCTCCTACGGCGTAGACGCAGTGCATTTCGGCATTATCATGGTCGTCAACCTGGCGATCGGTTTCGTCACGCCGCCGATCGGCGTCAACCTTTTCGTGGCGAGCTCGATGTCCAAGGTACCTGTCATGGATGTCGCGAAAAAAGCGCTTCCGATGATCATTCTGTTTCTGATCGCCCAGCTGCTGATCACGTACATTCCGCAGATCAGCCTGGCGCTGGTATAGGGGGTGGGGATATGAAGAGGATGAAAAGAAGGAAATCTGTTTCCTGTATCAGTCTGCAAAAACACAGGAATAAATCCGAAGCGGCACAATGCGCAAACTCTGTGTCAGCAGAAAAGAATATCCGTGTGGCTCACGCGGCAGACAGCTCCGTTAAGGATGTCAGAAACACGCAAACAATAGATAACTACGTCAAAAACAACAGAAGCAAGCAAGGAATGGACAACTACTTCAAAAACGGCAGAAACAGGAAAATGGGTGTCATGTGTCGAGCGTTCGCTCTCGCTGCCCTCATTTCCTGCGCCCTGCTGCTCGGCGGCTGTCAGGAACAGGGACAGACCTACGCCTGGGTACTGGCGACCGCCAGTCCGGAGGACACCGTGACGCAGCTCTACGCGGAAAAATTTGCGGAAGAAGTGAACCGGCTCTCGGACGGCGAAATGAGCATTGAAGTCTATGCAAACAGCTCTCTGGGCGGCGACACTGAGCTCCTCGAGAGCGTGATGTGCGGCGACATTCCGTTCGTCGTGCAGAACACGGCCCCGCAGGTCAGCTACCTGCCGCGCCTGTGCCTCTTCGATCTGCCCTGTGTCTTTGGCGACATCAGCGAACTGCACAAGGTGCTGGACAATGAGGCGTTCATGGAAAAAGTGCACGCGATCTATGCGGAAAAGGGCATCGACCTGCTCGGCATGAGCGACCAGAATTTCCGCGTCATGACCTCGAATGTCAACATTGAAGATCTCTCCGACTTTTCAGGCGTCAAGATCCGCACAATGGAAAACTCCTACCACATGGCGTTCTGGAACGCAATCGGAGCAAACCCGACCCCGATGGCCTTCTCTGAGGTCTACATCGGTCTTCAGCAGAACACGATCGACGCGCAGGAGAACCCCTACGAGGTCGTCGTCTCGAACAAATTTTATGAACAGCAGGACTACGTCGTGCAGACAAACCACCTGCCCCATCTGCTGACGCTGATCACAAATCAGGATTTCATGGCCGATCTCTCCGAAAATCAGCAGTCCATCATCCGCGAGGCCGCCGCGACCGCCGGGGACTATTCCCGTGAGCAGGCGCTTGCACGCGCCAACGATCGCATCGCGATCTGCGAGGAAGGCGGCGCCAGAATCGTAGAACTCTCCGATGAACTGCGCGCCCAGATGCGCGAGGCCGCCGCCGACCTGTACGAACAGATCCGGCAGGCCGTCAGGGACGATGAACTGTACGAAATGTACACAGGCAGCGCAGCCTCTGCTGCATCCGGAGCAGAAACGTCCGGATCCGACAACTCCGAAGCAGATTCCTGAACACCGGACGCACCCGGCTCATGTCCAATCCGGCAGTTCCAGAGCTGCTTTCTGGAAGCCCTATACATCCAGCTCATGTCCGGTTCGGTAGCTCCAAGGTTGCTCTCTGAAAGCCCGATGTATTCAGCTCTTTCGATGTGAGTAAAACCGGGGTATGTTCTGAAAGCCTTTCATTTACACAGAGCAACGAATCCTTTATGATCCCGTTGCTCTGTTCTTTTCTGTTCTGCCCTGTTCTGTTCTATTCTGTTCTTTTCTGTTCTGTTCTATTCTGTTCTTTTCTGTTCTGTTCTATTCTTTTCTGTTCTTTTCTTTTCCATTCTGTTCTTTTCTGTTCATTATGTTGCTTTCCCTGTCCCTTGTATATTTTCCCGTTGTCGTTTGTAGCAACTTCCCTCTTCCCTTTGTGTCGTTTTTGGCAACATTTCATTCTTCTATTTCAAAGACAGCAAAAAGCAGTCATATTTTATTTCCTTTTTTATTGACATCTTTTCATGCAATTATTATAATAAACACATCTCAAGGAAAAATTATGTCGTTTAGAACGACATTTCAAGTGAGGTATCCCTATGAAAACTCTTTCACTGAAGCTTCTGTCGGAGACCGTAGTGTCCCGTCGAAAAGCGCTGAAGATCACTCAGGTACAGCTTTCCAAAACGACCGGCATTCACCGCTCCGTTCTGTCCAATCTGGAGACCGGCGTCTACACACCCTCAATCGAGCAGCTGCAGGCGCTCGCCGCAGCGCTCCGTTTCGATGCGACCGATATGTTCGTCGAACAGGAGAATTCCAACCTGTCCGTCGATCAGAGCCGCAGCTTCCGGATCGCCGTCGCAGGCACCGGTTACGTCGGCCTCTCCCTGGCGATTCTGCTCTCGCAGCACAATCAGGTGACAGCGGTGGACATTATTCCGGAAAAGGTCGAGAAGCTGAACAACTACGTCAGCCCGATCGGGGACGAATATATTGAAAGGTATCTGAATGAAGCGAAAGCCGGGAAGCGCAGACTGCAGCTGAGTGCCACCACCGACGGCGCCGCCGCATACGCGGACGCGGACTACATCATCATCGCCACGCCGACTAACTATGATCCCAAAACGAATTATTTCGACTGCTCCGCCGTCGAAGCAGTCATCCGGCTAATCCTGGACACGACCGCGGACAAGACGCAGAAGCCGACCGTCGTCATCAAGTCCACGATCCCGGTTGGATACACCGCCCATGTCCGGGAGCTGTTCCATGCGGACAATATCATCTTCAGTCCGGAATTCCTGCGGGAATCCAAGGCGCTCTACGACAACCTCTATCCCAGCCGTATCATTGTGGGCTGCGACCGGAAAACCGAAGACGCCGCCCGCACCTTTGCCGCCCTGCTGCAGCAGGGCGCTGTCAAGTCGCCCATCGAGACGTTGTTCATGGGCTGCACGGAGGCCGAGGCGACCAAGCTGTTCGTGAACACCTATCTGGCGCTTCGCGTCTCCTACTTCAACGAGCTGGACACCTACGCCGAGGTCAAAGGCCTTGACACCGCCTCGATCATCAAAGGCGTCTGCCTCGACCCGCGCATCGGCGACTACTACAACAATCCTTCCTTCGGTTACGGCGGCTACTGTCTGCCCAAGGACACAAAACAGCTTCTCGCGAACTACCGCGACGTCCCGGAGAACCTGATCCAGGCCATCGTCGAGAGCAACCGGACGAGGAAGGACTTCATCGCCGACCGGGTACTGGAGATCGCCGGCACCTACGAAAACAGCGAAGCCTACTCATCCGAGCGCGAATCACAGCAGAAAGACATTGTGGTCGGCGTCTACCGTCTGACCATGAAATCCAACTCAGACAATTTCCGCCAGTCCTCAATCCAGGGCGTTATGAAACGCATCAAGGCCAAAGGCGCCACGGTCGTCATCTACGAGCCCACGCTGGAGGACGGCACCACTTTCTTTGGCAGTCTCGTGGTAAACGATATTAAGAAATTCAAAAAGATGTGCGGATGCATCATTGCCAATCGATACGATTCGACGCTGGACGATGTAAAAGAAAAGGTCTACACAAGGGATCTTTTTCGGAGGGATTAGAAAAGAGGTTTAAAATGGGAGCAGGAAAGAAAAAAACAGATCTAAACGGAAAGACGATTCTGGTCACCGGCTCGCCCGGCTTTATCGGCGCCAATCTTGTCATGCGGCTTCTGAAAGAGATGAACTGCGGAACCGTGATCAGCCTTGACAACATGAACGATTACTATGATCCGCAGCTGAAGGAATACCGTCTGCGCCTGATTGAGGAATGCGCCAAGAAGAATCAAAGCGATATCCGGCATCTTTTCATCAGAGGCTCGATCGCCGACAAGGATCTGGTGAACGACATTTTCAAGACCCATAGTCCCGCTCTCGTCGTCAATCTGGCAGCCCAGGCAGGCGTTCGCTATTCCATCGACCATCCGGACGCCTACATCGAGAGCAATCTGATCGGCTTCTACAACATTCTGGAAGCCTGCCGCCGCTGTCCGGTCGAGCATCTGGTGTACGCCTCCAGCTCCTCCGTCTACGGCGGAAACAAAAAAGTGCCCTTCTCCGTGGACGACAAGGTTGACCACCCGGTCAGCCTCTACGCCGCTACAAAGAAGAGCAACGAACTGCTCGCGCACGCCTACTCCAAGCTCTACAACATTCCATCCACCGGCCTGCGCTTTTTCACCGTGTACGGGCCGGCCGGCCGCCCGGATATGTTCTACTACTCTGCCACGCAGAAGCTGGCGGCAGGACAGACCATCCGGATCTTCAACTACGGCAACTGCAAGCGCGATTTCACCTACATCGACGACATCGTCGAGGGCGTCGTACGCGTCATGCAGGGCGCGCCGGAAAAGCGAAACGGAGAAGACGGTCTCCCGCTCCCGCCCTACGCCGTATACAACATCGGCGGCGGCACCCCCGAGAACCTGCTGGATTATGTAAACACCCTGCAGGAAGAGCTCGTCCGCGCCGGTATTCTCCCGTCCGACTATGATTTCGAAGGACACCGCGAGCTCGTCGGCATGCAGCCCGGCGACGTGCCGGTCACCTACGCCGACAGCCGCGCCCTCGAAGAAGACTACGGCTTCCGCCCAGCGATCGGGATCCGGGAAGGGCTGAGAAGATTTGCGGAGTGGTATAAGGGATATTATGCTTGAATCAGAACAAATCTGAATGCGTTCCGAGTGTTCACTACAGTTTCAAGCAAATCAAGATCATAGCCACGCTTGGCAACTGTCTTCAAATCCTTCTTAAATCGATTAGACGGAACCACGTTAAGCATCGCCAAGCACCTCATCCATCACATCCCGAAAAGAAGAATATTTCTTATACTGTTCCGGATGAGCTTTCATGGCATAAAACTCATTCAAGGCTGCGATAGTCTCAGCGTTAGGATTATCTCGCGAAATCGGAAACGGAAATCCCTGAACACGGAGGGATTGTCTCAAGAATACGGTAATAGCGGTGGTGAGATCCATACCGAGATCGGCAAACAGCGCCTGACTATTTTTTTTCAACTCGGCATCCAGGCTAATGTTGGTGCTTACTTTCGCCATAATAATACCTCCTCCCGGCAATTTTACCATTTCCGGTTTTCAAAGAACCTTAACTTCAACGTCTACCGCCGCCTGCTCTCCGTCGAAGAACTGTCTTGTTTTGGTCATTCAGATGCCCTGTTCCAAAATCCTCCCCCAAAGACAAACAGGAAACCGCCCTAATAGTCTTTATTATACAGAAAAAAATTGTCGATTGCAATTAAACGAAAATAGAATTTCTGCAAAACTCACATAAAACTATTGCCGTAATATTCCTCTTTTCGGCTCTGTACCATTTCAGGCAGAGACACTCTTAGTCAACACTTTCTCCACACCATTTTGTTGACTACCCCAACATACGACTGAATAATCTTCACAACTTTATCAGAAACATTTTCGTCTTTATAATCCGGCACGACTATTCCGTTGTCCCCGGCTTTTACCATCTCTACAGCCGTATCTACCGCCTGAAGCAAACCTGTTGTTTCGATCCCGGACAGAATGAAGCACCCTTTATCTAACGCCTCCGGGCGTTCCGTACTCGTGCGAATGCATACAGCAGGAAATGGGAACCCTATGCTTGTGAAAAACGAGCTTTCCTCCGGAAGAGTTCCAGAATCTGAAACAACAGCAAAAGCATTGTATTGCAAACAGTTGTAATCATGAAAGCCCAAGGGCTCGTGCTGAATGACACGAGGGTCAAGTAAAAAGCCGGTCATTTCAATTCTTTTACGCGATCTGGGGTGGCAACTGTAAAGAACCGGCATATCATATCTCTCAGCCATCTTATTGATTGCGTTGAAAAGACTCAGGAAATTCTTCTCCGTATCAATATTTTCTTCGCGATGTGCCGACAAAAGAATATACTTCCCTTTTTCAAGACCAAGGCGATGGTGAATATCAGAACACATTATCTTTTCCAGATTTGCCCTCAGCACCTCTGCCATCGGGCTACCTGTCACAAATGTGCGCTCCTTTGGCAAACCGCATTCTGCAAGATATCTTCTCGCATGTTCGCTGTATGCAAGATTGACATCTGAAATAATGTCAACGATCCTCCTGTTCGTCTCCTCAGGCAAGCACTCGTCTTTGCAGCGATTTCCTGCCTCCATATGGAAGATTGGAATATGAAGTCGCTTCGCTCCAATCGCGGATAAACAAGAATTTGTATCCCCAAGCACCAAAACAGCATCCGGCCTGACGGACTCCATCAGCTTATAGCTTTTATCAATGATATTACCTATTGTTGCGCCCAGATCGTCACCCACGACATCCAAGTATACTTCCGGATCAGAGAGTCCCAGATCATAAAAAAAAATGCCATTCAAATTGTAATCGTAGTTCTGCCCTGTATGTGCTAAAATTGTGTCAAAATATCTGCGGCACTTTTTGATCACTTCGGACAGCCGGATTACTTCTGGCCTGGTCCCCACAATAATTAGGAGTTTCAGTTTTCCGTTCTCTTTCCATTTGACATCCGCAAACATTATTCTTCTCCTTCATACCATGACCAAATTCTGTTTCACTCCGCCTGTTTCCATGCGGTGCACATCAGATCATACCGGCTCATAAAATGTATCCGGATGTGTCGGATCAAACACCTCGTTCGCCCACATCAGGGTCACAAGATTCTCTGTCTTTGACAGGTTGATGATATTGTGGATGTAGCCCGGCAACATATAGATTGCCTGTATCTTTTCACCGGTCACCTCGAATTCCAGAACTTCATCCGTGCCGATTTTACGTTCCTGAATCAGACCATGCCCGCTGACCACAATAAAAATTTCCCACTTCGTATTATGCCAATGCTGTCCTTTCGTAACACCCGGTCTGCTGATATTAACAGAAAACTGCCCGTGATCCATGGTCTTCAGAAGCTCCGTAAAGCTTCCCCGTTCGTCACAGTTCATTCTCAAGTCAGAAACAGCTTTCTCTTTTGGAAGATAGGAAAGATACATGCTGTACAGTTTCTTTTCAAAAGAACCGGGTGCAAGGCACGGCATCAATAATGTCTCAGGCTGGGTCTTAAACTTTTGCAAACAATCCACAAGATAGCCAAGCGTAACTTTATGTGTAAGCGGAGCATAACAATATCGGCCACTCACACATGGCTTTGGAGTCAGACCATCGTAAACAATTCCATCAAACTCTTCCCCTAATCCGGGATATTCCGCCCGATGCGGATGACCCTCCAACGCATCATACATTTCATCAATCAGGTCGTCAATGAAAAGCAATTCCAGTTCTGTCTTCGGATCATTTACCGTAATCGGCAAATCATTCGCGATATTGTGGCAAAATGTACCTACCGCACTGTTGTAGTTTGGCCGCACCCACTTACCCGCAAGATTCGGGAAACGGTAGACAAACACCCGGACCCCCATTTCTTCTCCGTACCGAAAGAACAGTTCCTCCCCGTCTCGTTTACTCAGGCCATACTCCGACGTGCCAAAGCGGCCGGTCAATGCAGCCTGTACGGAGGAGCTCAACATCACAGGCGCCTTGTTTCCATGTTTCTTCAGACACTTCAGAAGTCGCCCGGCGAATCCATAGTTGCCTTCCATGAACTCTGCCGGATCCTCAGGACGATTCACACCGGCAAGATTAAACACAAAATCTGCCTTTGCGCAGTACTCATCTAACTGCTCCAAATTGCTCCCCAAATCGTACCCATAGATCTCGTCGATCTGCAGTCCCGGTCGTGTCTGATTCTTCCCGTCGCGGATTGTTTTCAGGTTCTCTACCAGGTTCTTTCCGACAAAGCCTGCGGAACCGGTGATTAATATGTTCATATTAACAATTCCTTTTTGTTCTAAAAATAATATTCAACAGCCAGATTTAATGTTATATGTCAATTCATTACCCGATTCCCTGTCGATGCCCATACTGCATTGGCAATCTCTTCTATTGTTTTCCGTTTCATATACGGATGCATTGGTAACGACAGCACAGTTTTGCACAATTTTAAAGTGTTAGGAAAGTCTTTGTCATCTGACTCGATCTTCGAAAATGCCTGTTGCTTATGCATGGCTTTAGGATAATATATCATGCTCGGAATGCCATGTTCTTTTAAATACATTTGCAAGTCATCCCGCTGTTTCTCGTCCTTAAGCTGAATCGTATACTGTGCCCAGCTTGAATAGAATCCGTCTTTCACTTCCGGTGTTACTACATTATTACGCAACAGCTCTTTATATTTTTCTGCTACCTGATTGACGCTATCCAACTCGAATGATTTAAACTTTGGAAACTTCGCCAAAAGAACCGCAGCCTGCAATGTATCCAACCTTGAGTTCATTCCGAGGCGAACATTATCATATTTATTATCGCCCTTCCCATGGATGCACAGAGAACGGATCAAACCTGCCCACTCATCATTGTCAGTAAACACAGCGCCTCCATCGCCATAGCAGCCAAGCGGTTTTGCCGGAAAGAAAGATGTCGTCGAAATGTCCCCGAAACTGCACGCCCTCTGCATGCCAATTCTACCGCCAAATCCCTGTGCGCCATCCTCCAAAATAAGAAGATTGTATTTATATGCAATCTCTCTGATTTTAAAATAATCTGCCGGCTGCCCAAATAAGTCCACCGCTATGATTACCCGGGGAACCAGTTTACCATCTTTTTTAACACGCAGGATTGCCTCCTCCAGTTTTTCCGGAGAAATATTATATGTATCCGATTCTACATCTACAAAAATTGGAATCGCCCCTTCAAAGGCAACCACTTCTCCTGAGGCAAAAAAAGTAAAATCTGGCACAAATACCGCATCGCCCTCTCCAATTTCCCAAGCCATCAGAGCCAATGTAAGTGCATCTGTTCCATTTCCGCAGGTAATGCAATGCTTTACGCCAACAAATTCTGCCAACCGTTGCTCAAGCTCCACAACCTGCCTACCGCTGATAAAATTTTCTGCCTCCAGAACCTCTGATATTGCAGTATCTATATCTCCTTTCAGCGCAGAATACTGAGCATTTAAATCACGAAACTGCATTTGCTCTTCCTCCCATTTTTGTCTAAGCTTCTCAAACACAATACTATTTTTCTAGGAGTACTCATCCCCATATCTTTTCATACAAGCCGGAAGTTTTACCATCCTAATTTCTACCGCTATGTGCTCTATTTACAGTTTTTCAAATATTCTTTCATTTCTTGCACTGTTTCTAAGTAAATATATGACACACCCATATTATCAAATTGTTCTTTCGTTCCTAATCCGTATCCAACCATAATCGGAAACACATTGTCCAGTTTACCTGCCTCTAAATCCATGAGTGAATCTCCTACAATTACGATTTTTTCAGAAACAGAGCAATAATCCCGTAACCACTGTAGCTTTGTATCTCTAACTATCACTGCCGGAATATCTAAGCCCAGTCGATCTAATTGCCATTCCAGATGCTTGGGAAACCGTCTTTTTGTTAATAATGTTGTTTTATCATATTCAAATAAGTTCTTGATTTCTTCCGCTGTCAGCAGTAAACGGTCCAAAGCTAAATATTCCTTTGACTCAAGCAATTGCGCTTTTCTAAGAAAAAAATTCTCTGGCAATTCACATCCAAAAGAACGAGCAACTATTTCATCTTTACCATACTTTTGTTTTCTTTTTCTGTATTGCTCCAACGATATGTTTCTCACATCAAGTAATGTGCAAAAAACCTTGTGATATCGCGGCCACAGGTCAAGTAGTGTTCCGTCCAAATCTATGAATCTCATTCCTCAATAATCTCCTCAAAATATCTGTACATCCTTCTACATTTAGGCTGTGTTCTGCACATTTTCGCCGTAATTTGTTCACCGCATAGCATTCTCACAGTAAGTTTTGGGATGTCTAACCCTGATGCAACTGTAAGGGGAAGCCCGCCAGAAGGATATCTCAAGTTTATATCTATAAAATAAGGAACTCCATTTTGTAATATATACTGGAAATTTACACACCCGCAAAAAATCCACCTAGTAGCCATTCTACGCAACCATGGCAAAATATCAAACTCATTATTATTTTGCGTGATGCTGACAGCTCCCCCTATTGTTTTCACACGTTCCCTCTGATTATATCCCAACAATATCCCTTCATAATCAAACAAACAATCTACCGTATATTCTTTTCCATGTATCATTTGAAAAAAGGATATATCTTGGCAAGTGTCTAAATATGCTTTATGAATCACAGAATTTTCTATCATTACCGTCTCTTTACTTCCACTGCCTATTCTTCTTTTCATGATAATTGGATATTTTTCAACGGGTTCTCTTATTAGTTTCGGCACCGGAATTCCTATTTCGGATAAGTTCAAATTTGCTATATATTTATCATTTAATTCTTTATATGTTTCAATTGGAGAAAGTATAAATTTTGTTTTCACCGAATCTTGTATTGTTTTTCTGTTTTCCGCAACAATCTCCGTCTCCAGCGAATGAGTTGGAAGATAAATGTCAATTTGTTCCATTTTCAATAGGTGTATAAGTGCTTCGACAAACTGCGGATCCGCAGCCTTGGGAAGATGGCATTGTTTGTCTACAAAGTACTTTCCTACAGTAACATCCGAGCTATCCGCTCCATATATCTGTACATTTGGCATTTCCCTAAGGTTTCTCGCTAGGTAAACTCCTGTTAGCCCTCCGTTGCTCCCTATCAAAACATTAATATGACGAATATTTTTTCCCATCATACATTCCCCTTACTCAGATAATATGTCGAAGAAACATTGCGGATATATTCCAAACCGTTATAATTCCTGCCCTTATCGTCATGCAACGTAGCCAAAACGATTTCAACCCCGAAAACTTCGAAACCAGCCTCCCAGTTCGTATGTTGCTGTGCCAAATAAGATTACTCATCTATGTCTTTCCTAGTAACGTCATATACTTTCACCGCAGACTCGACTATAATCCCCATTTGAGCTCCACTGAACTTATCAAGAAAATTTCCATGCATCGTGAGATTAATTTTCCCAAAATTGCCAATCTTCTTGTTCAAACTAATATTGTCATCTGTCACATAAGAAATGTTAAACACAGGTTCCGTACCACCCACGCAAAACCTAATCATGTCTAGTCAGCAACCACCAGTTCAACTGGTGGTTTGCTATTAGCCCTCCAAAGGGCTAATATTACTGCTCGCCCCGCAGGGCGGTGTCGCAAGCATTATTACTGGTCCGCTTATAAAGCGGTACTTCTGGAATCTTCTTTCCTCGACTCCTCTGCTTGCTCTTTTATATTCTTCTGTACTGCTTCGTCTGTAATATTACCGATTGTCTCAACGTAATATCCTCTTGCCCAAAATGCTTTGTCCCACTTGCTCTGTAACTCAGGATGTCTATCGTAAATCATTAACGTACTTTTCCCCTTCAGATATCCCATAAAATTCGATATACTTATCTTCGGCGATATTGCTACGCTTATATGTACATGATCGATACATACTGCTCCTGCTATAATATCAACATTTTTGTACTTGCATAACGTACTTATTTTCTCTCGCACGTCCTCCCGAATTTTCCGTATAATACCTTTTTGCGGTACTTGGGAATAAAAACTACGTGGTACTGGCATTTCCATTTAGGTCGAGTAGATAAGGGGAATTTCACCCCAAACCTCTCACGGAACCGTACGTGATACTCTCGCATCATACGGCTCTTGTCATCATTTCACTGGCATATAGCCAACTTTCCAATGGTAGAACATCTCCGGGTTTGACATTGCTATACGATGCAGCAAATGCTGTGCTTTTGTCAGAGATCTTCTGACTGATTTCCGAGTCCTTTCCAACCATCTTACAAGCTTCAGATTCACATAGTTGATTCCTTTACGGAAAGCCTCACTGAGACAATATTTCCCGAAATAATTATACCAGCCACAGATAATGGGGTTCAGTCTTTTTGATAGTGTTACTAAGTCCGTTGTATTGCTGTTTTGTATCTCCAGCCGTATCTTTCTTCTGAAGACGCTTGCAGATTCCGCACTTACCGCCGGTGTGAGCCCCATAAAGCATTGCCCATTCCTGCCCTTTGCCTGCCTTGGACGAAAACAGTATCCCAGAAAAGTAAACGACGTAATCTCACCGTCTATTTTCTCATTATTCCTTTGGCAATAGACAATCTTGCTTTTCTCCGGATGTATTTCCAAACCACACACCCGCATTCTTTTCTTTATCATATCAAGCACATACTCTGCCTGCTTTCTGGACACTCAATGTATTATCCCATCATCCGCGTATCTTTCCCATTTACACATCGAAAACTCCCTGGTTATCCATCGGTCAAAGGCGTAATGCATATACAGTCCCGATAGCAGAGGGCTGATAACTCCGCCCTGTGGAGTTCCTTTTCCACGTTCTTTTATCGTTCCATCCGGCATGACTATTGGTGCTTTCAAACATCTTTCAATATACAGATTGACCCATTTTTCCTTTGAATAATGTTTTACAAATTTCATGAGATACTCATGATTGATGTTGTCAAAAGTCCGACAATATCAAACTCTACTACCCATTTCATCCTGTAGCATCTTTCTCTTGCCATGCCTACTGCATCAAGCGCAGATTTATTCGGTCGGTATCCATATGAGTCTTCATAAAAGATTGGCTCTATATGTAGTTCCAACCTGTTTCTTAGTACCATCTGTGCTATGCGGTCTTTCTATTGTTGGTATACCCAGCAGGCGGACCTTCCCCTTCTTTTTGGGTATCTCCTCCACACCCCGTACCGGTTTTGGGAAATATGTGCCGGAAGACATCCTGTTCCAAAGTGTATAGAACCGGTTCTTCCAGTTCTTTTCAAACATTTCGAAATCCACCCGGTCTACTCCTCCAGCGCCTTTGTTCGCTTTCACTGCTTTGTATGCGCTGAGAACTTCATTTTGTGTAATCTGAAATGATTTCCCTTCTTTCACGATATCCTCCCATTTCTAGTTGTATGTTAAAAGAAGTTACAATGACAGAATCCCTTCGCTCCACTGACATTACATCAGCTTCATCACTACTACGAATTCTTCCACACCTGCCATGCACATCCTTACTTTCATGCTCGCATATATGTTAGCTTGCATTTTTCATTTAACATTGCATGGCAGG
>CANQIW010000044.1 GCA_947624055.1 uncultured Lachnospiraceae bacterium | reverse complement strand
GCTCGCGAGCGTCACCGTGATGGTCGCCTTGCCCTTCTTCTTCGCCTTGAGCTTGCCCTTACCGTTCACCGTGACGATCTTCTTGTTGCTGCTCGTCCAGGAGACGATCGAGTCGCCCTCCGCCATCTTGACCTTGATCACTCCTGTCGACTGCTTCAGCTTCAACGGGATCGAAGTCGCGTTCAGCTCGATGAACGGAGCCTGGACCGCGCCGGTGCCTGTGGTGCCTGCTCCTGCGCCCGGCGTCTCAGCAGCCGGAGTCTGCGCGCCCGGCGTTTCGGTGCTCGGGGTACTCGGTGCCTCTGTGCTCGGAGCCCCAGTACTCGGCTGAAGCTTCTCACCTACAGTGCGCTCCTCGGTGGCCGTTCCGCAAACCGTACAGGTGCGCTGCTGCCTCTCCGGAGCCTCGGTCGTGGCCGGTGAAACCGTCTTCCACTCACTCCAGCTATGAACTCCGGTAGCCGGGATCTCCTCGGTCTTTGTATAACCGCACTTACCACACGTAATGGTCTTAATCCCGGTATCCACACAGGTCGGCGCTTTTGTCACTTCTTCCTGAAGCTTGTGCTGGCAGATTACAAGCTCCTGCCGATACCAATACTCATCTCCGCGCAGATCTCTGATGCTGAAATACACAGCCGTGGAAAGAGGCTGCTCATCCTGTGAGATCTCTTTTATCTGCAAGATGGTTCCGTCCTCACCTGCTGCCAATAATCCATCGTCATAACCCTCAATCGTCCATTTCACTTCCGCGCTGCCTTCTTTTCCTTCCGGAGATGTCACACTGTATTCTGTTACCTTTTCCGGTATGGAAATCTCCGCGCCCGGCTCCACGTAAAGCGGATTATCCAACTGCAGACCATAATAAATTCCTGTCACCTGTATGCCTATTGTACATTCATTTTCTTCCGCCAGAGGGAACTCCTCCTCGCCTCTCCTGACGAAGGCGTTCAGTACAACGTCCGCATATCCGCGTCCTCCATTCGGAACGATGACGCCATTCTCGTCAACAGTGAAGAGATCCTGTCCTTCATCACGAACCTCATAGGAAATCTCCAGTTTGTAATCATCCGGAAGCTCATTTGACCGGAAGCTCTCGCTCTGCCACTCTCCAAGCTCCTGATCATAATAAATGTGTACAACAGAAAATACGATCTGTGCCTCATCCTCCGGGAGAAGATATCCGCTTGCCTTGGTTCCCTCTGTCCACACATCGCCAATGCGCATATACTCCGGCGACTCGGAGAGCACATTGAGATGTAATGTACCGTATGTTTTCCATGCCTCGTCAAACTCCTGCCCATTTGCCTGTGATACTACAAAGGTAAGAACAGCAGAACCCTCTTCAAGCGCATGGATATAATAGCAATTGTCTTCATCTGTCGGTTCGATAAGCTCTGCGGCAGTGACATCCGGATCTTCCTGTTCCAGCTTAAAGCCACTGAGAAGCACCGGAATAAGCGCTCCATCCGGATATCTACTGTTTCGGACAAACACCTGTCCTGTATAGCCGCCCAACTCTTTATCATAAGGGAACGGTATTCTCTCATTCAGCATAATATTTGTATCCCCATTCGGATCCTCCGCATACACCAGACAGCTCTTCGGTTCCTCAACCGAGACGAATACTTCCCGTTCTCCTTGTGTCAGTTCGATCCCGTTTTCAGGATCGCCATAATACAGAACAGCCTTTACATTGAAATAATTGTTTTCTTCTCTAAACTGTTCTCCCGTCGTAGTCAGAGTAACACTGTTCCCATTCTGTACTGCTTCTACTGCACTGGATACATCTTCCGGCTCTCCGTCTCCCTTCGGGTATCTCAGGTATTCCCATTTCACCTGATAGCCTTCCCCTTCCGGGACATTTTTCGCCCTCAGCGTCAGTTCTTCTCCCTCTCCGGTAAACAGCGTTCTGTCCATCTCCGCATCCTCAATACCGAAGTCGCTGTAATCCAGTCCACAGAAATTGAAAAACTGCTTCGGTCCGTCGTTCCCATCAGGATTCAGCGGATATCCGATTCCCTCTTCTTCGTTCGGCTCGTACCGCACGAATAGGCATACCGTTCCCCAGGCCGGAGTCTGACGTGTCAGGCTTATTTTTCCGTTTTCAGCGGCATACAGCCGTCCCTCTTCTCCAAGGTCTCCGAACGGCACGCCGTCCTCTCCAACATCAACGTACGAAACGAAAAATTCCGCTTCTCCTGTGAGGTCGATCGGCTCTCCATCCTGATAATAAATCAGCTTCGGCTCTATCTCATATGTCTCTCCCAACGGCAATTCAATATTCTCAGCAGACTCCGGTTCCAATTCAAAATAGCCCCTGTAGGCATTCACATAAACCTCGTTCTCCGTAACGATCTCACCGTCAACTTTCGCCGCCACAAAGAACTTTAGTCCTGCATTCTCCACTTGTTCGTCCTCACAGGGTCTGCATGTCACTTTGATTTCTTGTCCATCGGACTCCACCGCAAAATATTCTTCTCCCCATTCGCAGCCTGTCACTTCAAGCTCGTAATCTGTCACAGGCTCCTCCGCAGGCTCATTGTAGTTGATGTCATACTTCCGATAAGTCAGGGAGGTCGGAATCGTCAACTCCCCGCCGAAGGCCATCTGGAATCCGTTGCTCGGATAAGGGATATCAAGATTATACAGTTCACCGACAACTGATATCTCAAACGAGTAAACGATATCCTCCCTTTCCTCGCAGGAAAGTGTCAATTTCACATCCGCCGTTCCGAGATTGTCTGCCCTCAGGCCGCAGTCGCCCTTCTCGATCGTCGCCTCCGCCGCATCGATCCACCTGTCCTCCTCCAAGCAGTACGACAGTACATTCGCATTCCCATCCGGATAAGTAACCTCGACTCCTGTTACCTCATACCAGAAAGCCTTTCCGTCAGGGCTTTCAGCATCCCACACATTCATATCATAACCCGCCTGGATATAAAACTCGTCACCCAGAACGACCTTGGTATCCTCTCCCGGAAGAGCATTCTCATCATACCCTGCTTCCGCCACGTTAATCCACAGGGTCGCGGAAGCAACCTCATTATCCCGCTCTTCCTCTGGAATGATACCCGCGCAGATCTGGAAGGCTGTCATTTCGTTGCCCTCCTCATCTGTCCGGGTGATCGCCTCCAGCGGTATCTTTGCAGGATAGACTGTAACAGTTTTCTGCTCTTCATTGATCACGCACGCATCGGCCAGAGCCTCCTTAAGGTCCGTGAAGTCTCCATTCTCATCCCAGAAACCCAGATCCCAGTTTACGTCTCTTCCCGCATATGGATCGTCAAAAACGCTTGACAGACAGAATGTATATTTCTCCGCATCTGTATATATGGTTGTGTAATCCTTTCCATTTTCATCTGCCGGTCTGTATGCAAAATCATCGTCTCCTGTGAAGTAGTAATTGTAATTATCATCCCATTGTACGTTTACCCATAAAATCGCACTCTCTTCCTGCCCGTTCTCTGAAATCAGAGCCTGGATCTGGAAAGAATAACTGCCGTCTTTTTCCTTAAACAAAGGCTCCTCCATCGGAATATACCTGGGTTGAATAGTGATACTGTTACCCTCACATGTATACAGGCCTTCAAACTGCTCATCCAGTTCCCTGTTCTGGCTCTCATCCTCTGTCCAGACACCAAAATTCCAATCTATGGTTTTGCCTTCGAGACTTTGACCATCGCCAGCCTCCAGCGTGAATGTATAGCTCTCCATGCCCCTGTAAATCTGCACGTAACCGTCTGCTGCAACTTTCGTTTCATTACTTGTAAAACGATAATTTGGCTGTGCTCCTTCCTCCTCCGCCAGCATCGGATCCGCCTCAATAGAAGCCGCTTCAACCGAAATCTGGCTGTCCGCAAGATTAATCGCAGCCGGGTCAAACGGAGCATTCTCTCCGTTCGCGGCATCCTGCACGTCTGCGTCCTTCGCATCTGCATTCTCCGTCGCCTCTGCATGCGACAGCTCCTCTGCGTCGGCCACGATCGCCTCTTCTTCATCAAAGCCCTCTTCCGGCAGCGCAATCTGTGCCGGTTCTGAAACCTGCGCATTCTCTGCGCTCATCGGCACCTGTTCCTCTGCCGCAGCCTGCGCACCCTCTGCGCTCACCGACTCCTGCGCTTCCTCCTGACCTTGCGATTCCACGTCCTCCCCTGTCGAAGCCTCAGCCGCGGGCGCCTCTGTCTCATCCAACGCATTCGCACTCAGATCCGCCGCTTCTGCTCCTTCCGCAGCTTCGACAACAGGAGCCGGGGCTTCCTCCGCCGCCGCTCCGTACGGGAAGACGGAAGTCAACGCCAGTGCAATCGACATGCATAATGAAAGGTATCTTCTTCTCATGTTCCTGTTCCTCCTTGTCACTTACTTTTCCCTATTTCACGATCCGCCAGCCTGTCCCATCAAAATTTATAGTCTGAGAATAGGAAAACAAATTTTACATAATGCTATATTATATTTTCCTGTCTCACTTTTCAAGTATTTTTTTCTGAATTTCCTGTTTTTTGCAGCGTTTTTTCTCGTGATCCTCAAAAGTTATTGAGTATTTCCCGATCATCTACTATAATTTAAGTAAATCTTAAGATCACACTTCTGATTTGTCAGGGAGGCAAAGGGTTATGGATTGGATAGAGAATTGCTTCACGGCGCTGGACGGAGAAAAAATGTTCGAAAATTCCGCGCACCGGACACGTTTCAAAGAGTTGATGGACTGCTATTCCGGCTTTCCTTTTTTCAACAAAGGCGTTTGCAAATGTATGTACCTGGCGGCCTGGGACGACGAGCATTTCGCCATCATGCTGGAAACGCTGTCCGACATGAGCCTCGGAAAAGACCGCGATACCACAGAGATGAGCATCAAGGGCGACGCGCTCGCGGAGGAACAGGACGGCAGCGAATACTATGTATACCGCCTGTCCCTCTCGTTTCTGAGCGGCCAGCCCTTCCGCTTTGGCGTATCCTCAGACATGACGCATGAGGTTCGCTATATCATTCGCCGGGCGCTGCAGGCCGCGACGATCATTGATAAGCTGTAGACTTTAATCCTTTTTTTCTTTTCTGTATACCTTCACAGACACAGCTACGATCATGCCCGCCGAGAGCGCCAGAAGGATCAGATAAAGCCAGAGCGCCGTT
Source organism: uncultured Lachnospiraceae bacterium (assembly GCA_947624055.1). Taxonomy (GTDB): domain Bacteria; phylum Bacillota; class Clostridia; order Lachnospirales; family Lachnospiraceae; genus Choladousia. Next base: position 8,385 of record CANQIW010000044.1, on the reverse strand, counting down.
TCATCCCCCGTTCTGACCGCCTTTGCAGATTCCGGCGCCTGCGGCGGCTCTGTGTCTGTCTGGCCTTCGGTCTCTGTATATTTTTCCGTCTCGGATTCCGTTTTCTCCGTCGTTTCCGGCTCCTCCGCCTTTTCCCTGTTCGTGACCGACACAGACACACGGCTCTGATCCATCGTCAGCATCGGCGCATCCGAACTCATCGTCAGGTCATAGCCAAAGTCTTCCTTGTCCTGTATTACAGCGCCGTTCGCATCCACCTCGGCTATATACAGCTTCAGTCCCGCTTCATCCGGCGTTCTGGTATAAACCATTGCCGTCGCCGACGAATGTCCGGCCATGTCCAGCGTGAGAATATTCGGTTCCACGGAGTCGGAAAGCTTTGTATGCGCCTCGTCCTCGAATACCCCGAGATAAAAGATATCGTTGCTGTTCTTCGGATTCCCCTCTTCGTCCTGCAGATGCTTTGTCACCTCAAGCTCACCCTGGTAATAATAATCCGACGGAATATGCGTAAACTCATTTGTAAAATCTCTTCGGAGCTGTTCCTTGTCCTCGCTCAGGATAACTTCATTCCCATTTGCAAACACGGTTTTAAAGAGCGTCCCATCCAGCAGCGCCCCGGAATCAAGCACCGTACCCTCCTTATCGCATTCTCCGATGTAATACGGCACTCCGATCTCCAGTCCGTCAAAGATCACTTCCGCGGAGACCGTGTCATCGTAGACCAGCGCCTTCACATCCGATACGCGCTGTCCGCATTCCTTATCCGCGTACAGCGCCACATAGAAGGTCTGCTTCAGCGCGTGCAGCGGATGCCCGGCATAGGTCAGAGACTTCGTCACAATCAGGCTGCCTGTCAGATGCCTGTTCTCAAATGTCGCGGCTTCGCTGCTGCTCTCATCGCCCGCCTGATAGCGGACGTCCTGCACGGTAAGCACACTGTCCTCATCCGTCACCTGCACATTCAGCGTCCAGGTCACGTCCGAATACACATATCCCGGCAACCCGCTGTTGACCTCTTTGATCTCGAACGAATAGACGCCCGGCTTCGTAAACGTGACCGCGTCAAACATCGCCGTCCCCTGTCCGGAAACCGTCGCCGTCGTCGATTCCGGCATCACCAGACCGTCCGTCTGCTTTGCCGTCAGCGTGAAGTCAAACTTCTGCCCTGCCTGCGGTGCCGCTCCCGTGATCACCTTCCTGATCTGGGGCGCGTAAGAGACGCTGGTCGTGTTATACGTGTTCGTAAACGTGATTCCGTCTTCAGCATCCCCATTCTTCTTGTATGTCACTGAGCTTACCGTAAGCTGGCTCTCTCTGTCAGTCACCACGACCTCCACGTCAAAATTGCTTCCGTCAAAGCTGTAACCCGGTATGCTCTTCGGATCCTCATGAACCTGGAAAGTATATGTGCCGGCTTTTGTAAACGTGATACCGTCAATCGTCGCTGTGCCAGCGCCTGTGACGGAGGCAGTCTTATTCCCCAGCGTGACTCCCTCACAGCTCGCCTCTCCCTTTAATTCCAGGTTAAACTCAAAGGTCTGATCTGTGGGAGCTTCCTCACCGGTAATCTCTTTTGTCACTTCAAGTTTGAAGTCTACAGGAGTCACTGCATAACAGTTCGTGAATTCCGCATACTCGGTCGACTGTCTGGCTGTGTCTTCCCAAGAGTAATGGGCGTCTGTAATCACAAGGTTTCCGTCTAAATTGTCTGTTGCTGTTACTGTCAATGTCCACCATTCATCACTGTAGGTGTATCCAGCATCAGTTCCGGCAACCTCACTGACTCTGAACTTATATGTTCCGGCTTCTGCAAATGTAATCTCACCAAAGCTTTCCGTATTCTGTCCAGTCACAGTGACTGTCGCCGGGGTTGGCATTGTAAGTCCAACATAAGAGCTGTCAGGTACAATCCGGAATGTAAAGTCCTTAGGATTATCCGCCGGAACATCGCCAGTGATTGCCTTTTTAACCTGTGGAGCAAACGTAATCGGAGCCGGATGATAGACATTTGTAAGAGGCAGTTCCATCTCCTTAAAGGCTTCAAATGTCTTACCATTATAATGCTGAACATTTGTCAAATCAGAGATAAGCACCGTCCTATCGATAGCCTTATACTCTGTGACAGTAATCTCTATCTTATAGTAATCTGTCGCATAGGTAACTCCGTTCAAAGAACCCTTCGTCTCTTTGATTAAATAACTGTATGTGCCTGCCTCTGTAAACTCAATCTCTCCGAATGTATCATCAAAGCCTTTTATTTCATTAGGCTTGATTTCAAATCTTACAGTCTCAGGCATCGGAGCGTCTTCCAATGCTTCAATATAGAATTCATATACGTCTTCTTCCTTAGGAGTTCTTCCGTTAAGGATTTTCTTCATATCCAAGTCTAAATAGCTTGTAACTACATTCTCGGTTATCACATTCTTGAATTCTATAGTTATGTCTCTTCTATTAGTAGCTTCAAATTCGTTTGTATCAGTAAACTGAACAATGAAAGAACTTCCGTCTGACAGATAGTTCGTACCAACATTAATCGGATTATCATTAAAGTCAAGTTCTGCCACATAGTAGGTCTTACCATAGTAAAGTCCATCAAATGTAACAGTATTTGAAGTTCCGTTTTCAAAGCTTAACGTCTTTACTTCAGACACCCTATTGGTGAGTTCTTCGTCGTCAAACAGAGCTATTTTAAAGTTCTGAGTGATTGGATATTCATGGCCTTCAGTGTCAACTGTATGCTTTGTGATTGTTACTTTATTATTCATACTGCACTCATTCTTAAAGTTTGCAGTACTTGTCTGCTGAACAACTATAGTACCAGTAACAGTTCTCGTCTCTTCTGTAGGAGTGTTGTCGAGTGCTGAGTAAGTGATGTAACCGTTAACTTTCGTCTCCAATACCTCAAAGTTTGTATTCTCTGGAATATCGTTGATAATTACTTTCTCACCGTTGGCCAGTTCAACTGTTCCTACTCCGTTTTTAAAGGTTATTGACTCTTTTCTGTCATTAATCGGGAATGTCCCTGACACTGGATTTTCATCATTATCTGTAAGAGTGATAGTAAATTCAAATTTATGTCCGCTTGCTTCAGTTTCCTTTGTCACTTCTTTCGTAATCTTGAGTCTTCCGCAATTGATGACATTAGTCACTGTCCAGTCATATTCATTTTCTTCGTTTTGCTCTATTACAGGAGTATAAATATTTCCTAAATAAGTAATATCCTCAGAAATTCCATATTCATACTTATGTCCATCAGGAGCATACTTTGGCTGATTTGTGAATGTTGTTGTAGGCCATTCACCCTTTTCTGGATAAATCTCAACACAGGAAACTGTATTATCGTCTCCGTCTCTTGTCAGCCAAATATCAACTTTTTCTGGTCTCAATGGTCCGTAAGTCGTATCGTCCCATGCTTTAGTAACTGAAATATCAATCGCTTCATCTTCATCGAAATCAGAACCGATAATTACGTCTCCGTTGCTTCCTATACCACCACCTCTGGTGCCTGAGGAGTTATTCTGAATATAGGTGTCAATCTGACGCAATGCCTTTTCAACTGCTTCAGGAGAATCTTTTTCAGCCTCGGTATATAGATGCTTTACATATTTCTCATGCAGATAGTTTGTTCCATAGTCCGTTCCATCTTCAACTCTCTTCCACTTATACGGGACACCGCCAAGCATATAGTCTGAAATATAGTTCTCAGGAGCAGAAGTTGGCATCAAGCTTGCGCCATCGTTATCAGAGAGGAAGATGTCATCTTCTGCATCATTATTTCCATAGATAACTCCACCAGATTTCAGATAAATCCTTGTGTTGGAAGTACTACATCCGGCGATACCTCCGCCATAATCTTTCGATGTATTATTTCTGATAGCCACTTTATAGAGCTGTAATCTACCGTTTTCATAACCTTCTTTTTGTCTTCCGCCGTTTACGTAAATTCCTCCGCCCCCGAAGTTGCCAGCATTGTTATGGTTTCCAGAGATTGTTCCTGAATAAATAGTTGCCTTGAATGAACACTGAATATACAAACCGCCGCCGTTTGACTTAGCGGTGCAGTCTGTAATCTTTCCACCGTTCATCTTCATCGTCTCATTGTCCAGTACATGCTCCGAGAATTTATTTCCGCCAAGAGCAATGCCGCCTCCCATGCCGTCAGAGTGACATTCTGTAACTGTGCCCCCGTCAAAAATCAACTGGCTATCCCTGTCCATGCAGATACCGCCACCGGCTGATATTGATTCTCCAAGCTCCCCTGAAACGCTGCAATTGGTGATTTTCCCACCCTGCATATTAAATGTACCAGTCTCAGCATAGATACCGCCACCATTGAATGCCTTACAGTTTTGGATTGTTCCGCCATCCATAATGAGTGTACCGTTTGAATATACAGCGCCGCCATAGTTCCGAGGATAATCACCATATTTTGAACAATCGTTATTCTGTAAAACAGCTCCCTCGTGAATCTTGAGTGTTCCCGAATTCTGAATCATGCTACGGGTATTTGATTTAAAGTATTCGCTCATACCGTCGATAGTAACATGCTTTAATTCAAGAGTTGCACTGTTAACTGTAAACATACATTCGTTATTAGTTGGATGTCTCTTTATGAAATTACCAGGAATCTCAATCACTGTATCCTCATTGATATTCACTGCTCCTACAACCCAGATTGTATCTAATTCTGAGTGAGTCAAGATTTCAATTGCCTTATCAATTGTCTGCACAGGCGCATCTGACGTAAGTCCTGTTGCTTCGTCCAAACCCTTTGTCCCATCCACATAGACACCTTCAAGAAGTATCTTCTTGAGGACGATATCATTCTCTTCGTTTGTGTTTGCAAGCCGAGCAAGAGATTTTTTTTCGTTTACAAGCCGAACGAGATATTTTTTAAGCCCTTTCAGACTAATCTTGTTTGTATCGAATGTTCCTGCATTCTCTATAATTATTCTATCTGGTGTGTCTTTATCCTGCTCATTGTTAAATGAGGCAATAAACTCACTGTCAAGATTGACGTTTATAATGTTCGCGTCAAAGTTTGGAGTTGCTGTAATATACTTATCAGCTCCAAGAACAACATTGATAGTATCTACTTTGCCGTCTACAGTAAAGGAAGTTCCGTTGTGAATATAGTTATCTGCAACGACATTTCCCTGTAATGTCACCACTCCTTCAGAATCCACATTTCCTTTAATGTTTCCAGCTCCAGTCAATGTCAGACTCCCGCCAGCTGTGACATGGAACACTGTGTTATTCTCACCAATAAGGTTCTTACCATTAAAATTGATTTTAACCGACTTAGTTATCTCAACTTTTTCACACGTATATGTATCGCCCATCTCATCACTTTCACCGACAATAAGGGTAATTTCTTCATCTGGGTCTGCACTATCTACAGCATCTTGAAGAGTCTGATATATGGTATCACCGATTTTAGAAACATTTCTCTTAATGTCTTCTGCTGCTTTGTAGCCATAAACATTGCTTGTATTGCTTGTTACAGCAACAATTTCTTCCTCAGATTTTTCTCCAGTAGCTTTATCCAGCCAAACATAATTTTCCAAGACAGTTCCATGATCAGACATAGTGCTTGCCTTAGGAATAATAAATGCAGTTCTCTGACCTACGCAAATGTCATCCGCCTGATTTGAAGATGCTGTCGTATTTTTATATACAGCAGAGGTTTCAAATGTAAGGGTTGGTTTTGCCAACTGACCAAAAGAAAGACCTCCCGAGGCATACTGGTTTTCACCCGTAGCCGCATTCTCTTTGATTGTCGTATTTACAAAATTTACAGTTGGAGTTACGTCGTTTCCAAAACGCATACCGCCAACTTCTGTAGCTGTATTCCCCGTGATATCACAACCGTCAAAGGTCACAAATGCAAGATTGCCAACGTTAACTGTATATTTTACATTTTCATTGTTTGTAATTTCTACATTCTTCAGAGTAGCCAAACCACTCAATGCCTTAGCGTTTGACACCTCTAATGCAGAGTTTCCGCCACTACAATTATTGTTACAAATTTTTCCTGTATCAAAGTTAAGCTTACTTGAAATATAAAGTCCTGCTCCTGAACCGGTTGAAGATGAAAGGGTGTTCTCGTAGATATCCACTTCATTTAGTGTAACAATCTCTGATGTTATCGCTCTTGTATAAATTCCGCCACCATTTCTTGCGGTATTTTTATAAAAGGCAGAATTTGAAATCGTTCCCTCTAAGGTCTTTGTATAGATACCAGCACCATTGCCATCGCTAGCGGTGTTGTCGTGTACACGAAGACCAGATGCTGTAATGGTGCCAGCCTCGATGTATAAACCACCACCCATGGGACTCATGCCACCGCTTGCGTTATTTCCACAAAACTCGCAGTTAGTCAGAGCAACAGTAGTATCCTTTGTGTAGAGACCGCCGCCACAACTTGCTTGGCTGTCCTTGATAGTACATTCGATCAATGTCAAAGAGCCGCCATTCGCTGAAATACCACCACCATATCCACTACTATTATTGTTTATGCCGTTTTGTACCGCAATCTGGTTTCCTGTAAAATCGCAAGAATTTAAAACTACAGCACTTTCGGCTGATGTTGTTCCGCTAATTATTCCATTCTTGACAGTAACTGTTCCACCAGTAACGGAAAGTACATGTCCGCTGTCAGACGATAATGTCTGTGAATTCAAATCAAGAGTGAATTTTTTATCTGTAACTGTAATGGATTCTATATGAGATTCAAGAAGTATGATTGTACCGTCATCGGGGACATGTTCGATTGCTTCCGAAATAGAGTCATAAGAATCTCCACCTTGAACCTCTGCAACACTCCCATCATCCAGCGCTATGGGAGCGATCTCATTCAGCCCCATCATCATGGCAATGCCATCAGACTCGGACTCTGTCTCAGATTCCGCCTCCCCATTCTCAGACAGCGGCTCTGTCATGGGCGCAGTTTCTCCCGTAGCTGGCTCTTGTTCCGGAGCTGTCTCCCCGTTTTCCGCCGTCTCCCCTGTTGTTCCTCCTGTAGCTGTCTTGTCTGTCTCGGTTCCCTGTGTTCCCGACACATTTTCATCCGATCCTGTCGTTCCCTCCGGCAGGGTTTCTCCTGCTGCAGGCATCCCTGGCTGAGACGAATCCGAATCTGCAGCAGCCGGCGTCTCCGCGTTCGTATCTGCAGTCGTCGGATCGGACTCTGTGGTCTGTCCCTGCGTCTCTTTTCCTGCAGGAATATCAGACTGTGTCTGCCCCTGTGTTTCCGAAATCGCCGGAGTATCTGGCTGTGTCTGGTTCTGCGTCTCTGTCGCCGCCGAAGTGTCGGACTGCGTCTGTCCCTGCGCATCCGTCCCTGCCGAAGTATCGGACTGCGTCTGTCCCTGCGCATCCGTCCCTGCCGATGTATCTGACGTACCATCATCTTGGCCAAAAGTCGTGGTATCCGCCTGCGTTTCCGCTATTGCTTCCGGTGCTGTCGCTGCCGCGCCCTCCGCCGCATAGATCGTCCCGGAATGGAAAACCAGACAAAATGACAAAACAAACGCTGCCGCTCTCATTCCTTTTTGCTTTTTCATTAAGATACCCCCTTGTCAGACCTCTTTCATCTTTAAATCCTATATATTACTACGTTGAATATTAAATTCTGTTAGATATTAAAATTGTACCATAGCTCTCTTCCATTTCAGGACGTCGCCGCTGACTCTTGCCTGATCAAACGTGATTTTTCACAATCAGGCACAGCTTTTGTTTTCCTTGTATTTTTTTAATGATATCATGCAATTAAAAATCTTGCAATAATAATAAAAAAAGGATACCTCTTAGACATCTGTCTGCCTTCGAAGTATCCTCTTTCCGCTTCTTGCCTATTTCTTTTACGCCTCTTCGAACTCGTCCTTGCTCACGCCGCAGACCGGGCATACCCAGTCCTCCGGCAGATCCTCGAACGCCGTACCCGGCGCGATGCCGTTATCCGGATCGCCAACCTCCGGATCGTACTCGTAACCGCAAGGTCCGCATACATACTTTTTCATAGCCGTATTCTCCTTTCCGATATCTCATATAATAATTTCAGTGTTTTTTATCTTAACATATTTTTCCGTCTGTGTAAAATACTTCCTACTCTTCGTAGGCGACTGCCTTGTCGAACAGCTCCTCCACTTCCTTCTCGGGCTCCCCGGTAACCAGGGACACGACTACGGCTGCGATCAGGCTGGCTGCAAAGCCGGGAATGATCTCGTAAATTCCGGTCGAAGCCAGAAACGCGAGCCAGGCCATATCCACCACGGCGCCCACCAGAATTCCAGCCACGGCGCCTTTGAAGTTAAAGCGTCTCCAGAACAGGCTCAGCATGATCGCCGGACCGAAGGCAGCTCCGAACACGCCCCAGGCGTT
>CANQIW010000043.1 GCA_947624055.1 uncultured Lachnospiraceae bacterium | reverse complement strand
GGAGAGCAGCAGATGCTCGCGGTCGCGCGAGCGCTGATGAGCCGGCCGAAGCTGATCATGATGGATGAGCCCTCGCTCGGACTCGCGCCCCTGATCGTGAAGGGGATCTTCGACATCATCAAGGAGATCAACAAGCAGGGTGTGACGATCCTGCTGATCGAGCAGAACGCGAACATGGCGCTGCGCACCGCGGACATCGGCTACGTCATGGAGACCGGCAGCATCACGATGACCGGCAGCGGCGCGGAACTTCTGGTGAACGAGCAGGTGCGCGCGGCGTATCTCGGGAAATAGCGATATGCAGGAAAAAAGTCCAGGCCTAAATTGGACATTCCCTGCATACAAATATAAAATGGTGGAAAAGCACTTTTAAGCGGCCGGTATCATAAGATATCATAAAACCGCTTAGAGGTGCTTTTTTGAAAACGTTTAAAAAGCCGCTTTCTCCGGAGGAAGAGAAATATTATCTGGAACGTTACAAGGAAGGGGATACGGCAGCCAGAAATCTGCTGATCGAGCACAATCTAAGGCTGGTTGCGCATGTCGCGAAAAAATATCAGGCGCCGGAGCACGACACGGACGACCTGATCTCGATAGGGATCATCGGGCTGATCAAGGCGGTGATGACCTTCGACAGTGAGAAAAATAACAGACTCGCCACATACGCGGCGCGCTGCATTGAGAATGAGCTGCTCATGATGCTCCGCTCCCGCAGGAAGCTGACGCGCGAGGTGTCCATGTATGAGAAGATCGGGACGGATCAGGAAGGGCGCGAGCTGCAGATCATGGATGTGCTCGAGAGCGAGCCGGTGGACGTCGTGGAGAACCTGGAGACGCAGAAAAATATTGAACATTTGAAGAAATGTCTCGCGGACGTGCTCGACGGGCGGGAGCTGCAGGTGATCTGTGAGCGCTACGGGCTTTGCGGAAGGAAGGAGCGGACGCAGAGAGAGATCGCCGCGTCGCTGGGGATCAGCCGCTCCTATGTGTCGCGGATCGAGAAGAAGGCGCTGGAAAAACTGCGCGCCGAGTTCAGCTGCCCGTGACCTTTGTGCTGTCTGCCGCGCGGTTTGCGATCTTTGCACAAGAAGCAGTTGCGAAAAATCACGGAAAATGCTATACTTTGCTTTTAGATAATAAGAATGTTCCTTTACACGGAAGAAATAAGGGTCTGCGGTAGCTTGTCCCGGAGCGGACTGCCGCCGTATGGCTGCGATTACAGGGAGGAAAAGAGAATGAAGAAAATTGAAGAATATGTGAGAAGCATTCCGGATTTTCCGGAGCCGGGGATTATATTCAGAGATGTGACAAGCATCCTGCAGGACGCTGAAGGGCTGCACCTGGCGATCGACCTGATGCAGGAGAAGCTTGCCGGCCTGGATTTTGACGTGGTGGTCGGCGCGGAGTCGCGGGGATTTATCTTCGGTACGCCGATCGCTTATAATCTGCGTAAGCCGTTCGTGCTCGTGCGCAAGAAGGGCAAGCTGCCTTGCGAGACGGTCTCGATGGAGTATGATCTCGAGTACGGATCGGCGACGATTGAGATGCACAGGGATTCGATCAGGCCGGGACAGAAGGTGGTCATCATCGACGACCTGATCGCGACGGGCGGGACGATCGAAGCCGCGGCAAAGCTGGTGGAACAGCTTGGCGGCGAGGTCGTGAAGATCGTTTTCCTGATGGAGCTCGCGGGGCTTAAGGGGCGCGAGAAGCTCGCCGGATATGATGTGGAGTCGGTAATCTGCTACGAAGGAAAATAGAACGGGCGGCCCGGCGGACGGATGAGTTCTGCGGGCGCCTGGGAAGAAACGGAACCGATACGGGATAAGACATTCAATAACAGACTGAGATGGGGATCATATGTCGATAGATGCGAAGACGAATCAGGAATCGATAGATATGAATACAAACCGTGAATTGACAGCGGACCGGGAGCCGACAGAGGCGGAAATAAGCCGGGACAGGGTCGAAGAGATCCGGCAGGCTGACGCCAGTGTGAAGACGATGGAGGATTTCACGAGCCCGGACGTATTGTATGACGAGCTGATCCGGAGCGTGCGGAAGTACCATCCTTCCGACGATATCTCCATGATCGAGAAGGCCTACCGCATTGCGAACGAGGCGCACAGGGACCAGCGCCGCAAGTCGGGCGAGCCGTATATCATTCATCCGCTCTGCGTGGGCATCATCCTCGCGGATCTGGAGCTGGACAAGGAAACGATCGTCGCCGGGCTTCTGCACGACGTTGTTGAGGACACGGTTATGACCTCTGAGGAGCTTCGAAAGGAGTTCGGCGAGGAGGTAGAGCTTCTGGTAGACGGCGTTACCAAGCTGGGTCAGCTGAACTATTCCGCCGACAAGGTGGAGGTGCAGGCGGAGAATCTGCGCAAGATGTTCCTCGCGATGGCGAAGGACATCCGCGTGATCCTGATCAAGCTTGCCGACCGGCTGCACAATATGCGTACGCTCAAGTACATGAGGCCTGAGAAGCAGAAGGAGAAAGCGCGCGAGACGATGGACATCTACGCGCCGATCGCGCACCGGCTCGGCATCTCCAAGATCAAGGTGGAGTTGGACGATCTCTCCCTGAAATATCTGGAGCCGGAGGTCTACTACGACCTGGTCGAGAAGATTTCCCTGAAAAAGGACGCGAGGCAGGAGTTTGTCGACAATATTGTAAAAGAGGTCCGCGAGCACGTCGAGGCGGCCGGCATCAGGGCGCAGATCGACGGGCGGATCAAGCATTTCTTCAGCATTTACAAGAAGATGGTCAATCAGCAGAAGACGCTGGATCAGATCTATGACCTGTTCGCGGTCCGCATCATCGTGGACAGCGTGAAGGACTGCTATGCGGCGCTCGGCCTGATCCATGAGATGTACAAGCCGATACCGGGACGATTCAAGGATTACATCGCGATGCCGAAGCAGAATATGTACCAGTCGCTGCACACGACGCTGATCGGGCCGGGCGGCGTTCCGTTTGAGATCCAGATCCGCACGTTTGAGATGCATCGCACGGCGGAGTACGGCATTGCCGCGCACTGGAAATACAAGGAGGCGGCCGACGGCAAGAAGGGCGACACGAAGAGCGAGGAGGCAAAGCTGAGCTGGCTGCGGCAGGTGCTGGACTGGCAGATGTCCGACAACCGCGAGTTCATGAGCCTTCTCAAGAGCGATTTTGATATCTTCTCGGAGAGCGTCTACTGCTTTACCCCGTCCGGCGACGTCAAGAATTTGCCGAACGGATCGACGCCGATCGATTTTGCCTACAGCATTCACAGCGCGGTGGGCAACCGCATGATCGGAGCGCGCGTCAACGGCAAGCTGGTCACGATCGATTATGTGATCCAGAACGGAGACCGCATCGAGGTCATCACCTCGCAGAACTCGCGCGGACCGAGCCGCGACTGGCTGAAGATCGTCAAGAGCTCCCAGGCGAGAAACAAGATCAATCAGTGGTTCAAGCAGGAGCTCAAGGAGGACAACATCGTCAAGGGCAAGGAGCTTGTGGCGGCGTACTGCCGGGCGAAGAGCATCGTGCAGTCCGATATCATGAAGCCGGAATACATCGAGCGCGTCCTGACGAAATACGGTTTCCGCGACTGGGATTCCGTGCTGGCGGCAGTCGGGCACGGGGGCCTCAAGGAGGGGCAGGTCGTCAACAAGCTGCTGGAGGGCTATGAACGCGACCATCGCAAGGAGATCACCGACGAGCAGATCATCGAGGCGGTTCAGAGCGCGAAGGAAGCTTCCCCTGTGCAGCTTCGGAAGTCCAAGGGCGGTATCACGGTGCAGGGGATCAACGATGTGAGCGTCCGCTTCGCGAAATGCTGCAGCCCGATCCCGGGCGATGAGATCGTCGGTTTTGTGACGCGCGGGCGCGGGGTCACGGTGCACCGAACCGACTGCATCAATGTGATCAACCTTCCTGAGGAGGAGCGCTCCAGACTGATCGACGCCGAGTGGCAGAAGGAAGCCCAGGAGGGCGATAAGGGTCTGTACATGGCGGAGATCATGATCTACTGCAACAACCGCACCGGACTTCTCGTGGATATTACGAAGATTTTTACCGAGCGCAAGATAGATGTGCAGACGGTGAATTCCCGCACAAGCCGTCAGGGGATCGCTACGATCGCGATGTCCTTTGAGGTGGCGGATAAGGAGACGCTGAACTACCTGATCGATAAGATACGGCAGGTGGAGAGCGTGATCGATGTGGAGCGCACGACGGGCTGAGAAGGCGGCGGATACAAAGCGCGCGGACAAAAAGGAGGGCTTGAATTGGGCAGGCTTCAGACAGAGACGCTTGTGCTCGGAACAATAATGACGAACTGCTACCTTGCGTTGAACAGTGAGACGAAGGAGCTGCTGATCGTGGATCCCGCGGATGAGGCGGACAGGATCATACAGAAGATCGGGGAGCTGCAGGCGAAGCCGGCCGCGATCCTTTTGAGCCACGGACATTTTGATCATATCGGGGCGTCGGACGCCCTGCGAAAGCAGTATGATATTCCGGTCTGCGCGCTCGATGAGGAACGGCAGGTGCTGGAGCGTCAGACGTACAATCTCTCCGCCGCGTACGGGCGCGGTTATACGGTGAAGGCGGATCGCTTTTTCCATGACGGCGAGACCGTGGAGCTGGCCGGTTTTTCCGTCCGTGTACTGCACACGCCCGGGCATACGGCAGGCGGAGTCTGTTATTATATCGAGGCTGAGCGTACGCTGTTCTCCGGGGATACGCTGTTCTGTGAAAGCGTCGGAAGAACAGATTTTCCGACCGGGAGCATGGGCGCTCTGCATGATTCCCTGCACCGGAAGCTTTTTCTCCTTCCCGACGAGACGCTCGTCCTGCCGGGACACGGAGGGCCGAGCACGATCGGCTATGAGAAACAGTACAATCCGTACTAGAGGGCGATTTGTCTGAGATTGCCCGGCAAAGCGGCGGGAAGTGAGCGAAATACAGGATGATTACGATTCAGATTGACAGACAAAGTTTTGCGTATGATGTTCATTCGCTCGTGAAAGCATTTTATCCGGAGCAGGATGTTCACGTCGAACAGGGGGAAACGCCGGACGAGGGACCTGGGCGGTCTTCGAGGCTGGTGGTTTCTTTTGTTACGGCAGAAACCATGCAGGAGCAAAGGCTTCCGGGCGATGCGCCGGAAGGCGGAACGGAGGAGCCGGGCTGCGTCATTCGGGCGGTGTTTACAGACGGCGATCAGGTTCTCTGCCGGGGAGAGACGGCCGTTTCGCCCGGGACAGCGCGCGTGGAGACAAAAAACGAACTGAAGCGTCTGCTGTACCGTATGCTGCGGGAGCAGACCGGTCGGGAGCTTCCCTGGGGGACGCTGACCGGCATCCGCCCGACGAAGATTCCGATGAGCCTGCTGGCCCAGGGATGGAGCAACGTGGAGATCGCGCAGTATATGCGGGATACCTATTATACCGGCAATAAGAAGACCGCTCTGGCGATCTCGATCGCGAACCGGGAGCGCCATATCCTGAAGAACATTGATTTCAGGAACGGATACAGCCTGTATGTAGGGATTCCGTTCTGCCCGAGCATCTGTCTGTACTGCTCGTTCAGTTCGAGTCCGCTTTCTCTCTGGAAGGATCAGGTGGACGCGTATCTGGATGCGCTTTTCAGGGAGGTCGACTACGTCGCTCGGGAACTTTCCGGCCGTGTATTGAATACTGTATATATCGGAGGGGGCACGCCGACGACACTGGAGCCGCATCAGCTGGATCGGCTGCTTACCAGGCTGGAGCAAAGCTTCGACTTCGGCAATCTGCGGGAATTCACGGTCGAGGCCGGACGCCCGGACAGTATCACGGAAGAGAAGCTTCAGGTGCTGAAGGATCACGGGATCACGCGCATTTCCGTTAACCCTCAGACGATGAATCAGGCGACGCTGGATTTCGTCGGCCGGAAGCATACGGTGAAGGAGACGGTTGAGGCCTTTCAGCTGGCGCGGAATCTTGGCTTTGACAACATCAACATGGATCTGATCGTCGGTCTGCCCGGCGAGGGGATGGCCGAGGTGGAACACACGATGCAGGAGCTGGGGCAGCTGGGGCCGGACAGTGTCACGGTGCACTCGCTCGCGGTCAAACGCGCGTCGCGCCTGCGGCTGTTTCGCGAGGAGCACAGGGAGCTCACGATGACGAACAGTCAGGAGATCATGGAGATGACCGCCAGGTACGCGCAGCAGGAAGGAATGTTCCCGTATTATCTGTATCGGCAGAAGAACATGGCCGGGAATTTCGAAAATGTCGGCTACGCGAAAGAAGGAAAAGAGGGACTCTACAATATCCTGATCATGGAGGAGATGCAGAGCATTCTGGCGCTTGGCGCCGGAGCCGCCACGAAGCTGGCGTTTGCGGAGAACAGGATCGAGCGCATAGAGAATGTGAAGGATATCAGAAACTATATCGATCGGATCGATGAGATGATAGAGCGGAAGCGCTCCGGACTGCGCGCGCTGCGGGAGGCTGATGCCCGCGCATAAAGAGTTTCCGGCTCCCGGATCGGGACGCGGAGGCATCGGCGGATTTATCTGACAGGAAAAAGGAGAGAGGTCTGTGTTACATGAGTGAGACCGGTCAGGAAGGGAAAGAATACAGAAAGAAATATACGATCATCCGGCCGACGATCGTCAAGGAGCTCGCGCATGGGATCGCGGTGAGTAATCTGGCGCGCCGCGTCGGAGAGCGGATGGGGATGTCAAAGGACGAATGCTACGATCTCGCGGTCGCCGGGCTTCTGCATGACATCGGCAAACTGGAACTCGCGAAATACGTGTACGGGAAGGAAAACGAGACGCTGATCATCGAGGAGATGCGCTATGTCCGGAGACATTCGGGTCTCGGCGCCGATATTCTCGAGAGGAAGGGATATTCTCCGAAGATCGTGGATATGGTAAGATTCCACCACGAAAACTGTGACGGTTCCGGATATCCGATGAATCTGCAACGAGAGGAGATCCCGCTCGGGGCGCGCATCCTGCGGGTGTGCGACGTCTTCGCGGCTCTGACGGCTGATCGGCCGTACCGCAAGGCGTTCGATCCGGAGACCGCGCTCGAATTGATGATCGAGGAAGCAAAATATTACGATGTGGGCGTGTTTATGGCCTTTATGAATCTGGTGAACGAGGAAGATCTCGGGGAGATCCTGGACATGGAGCAGATGGAGCGTTTGCTGAGCGAGCTGGTTCGAAAGGGCCAGATCACGATTGCGGAGTTCCTGGCGGAGCCCGAGACGACAGGATCGCCTGACTGAACGAAGCGAAAGAAAACAGACGGGAAGGAAAGCGAGGAGATATTATGATCACACAGGCGCCAAGAGGGGTGCAGGACTGGTATGGCGAACAGATGCGCAGGCGCGCGATCGTCGAGAAGATTGCCCGGGAGACCGCCCGGACTTACCACATGAGCGAGATCATCACGCCGATGTTTGAGCACACCGTGCTGTTTCAGCGCGGCGTCGGGGAGACGACGGACGTGGTGCAGAAGGAAATGTACACGTTTGAGGATAAGGGCGGACGCAGTATCACACTGAAACCGGAGGGAACCGCCGGCGTGATGCGCGCGTATCTGGAGCACAATATGTACGCGCAGCCCGCGCCGACGAAGCTCTACTATGTGACGCAGGCGTTTCGTTACGAGAAGCCGCAGAGCGGCAGGCTCAGGCAGCACCACCAGTTCGGTGTCGAGTTTGTCGGCTCGGCAAGCCCGCTCGCGGAGGTGGAGCTGATCACACTGATCACGGAGCTGATCACGAAGCTCGGGTTGAAGGATGCAAAGCTGCACATCAACAGCATCGGCTGCAAAAACTGCCGCAAGACCTACAACGATGCGCTGCTCGCGTATCTGAAGGAGCACGAGGACAAGCTCTGTCCGACCTGCCAGGAGCGCATGCAGAAGAATCCGCTGCGCGTCATCGACTGCAAGGTGGATGGCTGCAGGGAGATCGTCGCGCGCGCGCCGCGCACGGTCGAGTATCTGGACGACGAGTGCCGGGAGCATTTCGAAGAGCTGAAAAGCCTGCTCGACGAGATGGGGATCGAGTACGTGGTCGACACGGGGATTGTTCGCGGACTTGACTACTATACAAAAACGGTGTTTGAGTTTGTGGATTCCGAGGGTTTCACGCTCTGCGGCGGCGGCCGCTATGACGGGCTGATCCACGAGATCGACGAGAAGCAGGACATTCCGTCCGTCGGCTTCGGTATGGGGATCGAGCGCATCCTGTACTTCATGGAGAAGGAGGGCGTGGAATTCCCGCCCGAGGAACCGGTAGCGCTGTACGTCGGCATTCTCGGGAAGGAGGCGCGCGGGCGCGCGTACCGTATCGTGGACGAGCTGCGCAGGAAGGGGATCGTCGTGGAGACCGACTATATGGATCGAAGCGTCAAGGCGCAGATGAAGTACGCGAACAAGCTTGGCGCGAAGAAGACTGTGATCATCGGAACACAGGAGCTCGAGGAGAACCGGGCGCACATTAAGGACATGGAGACAGGGGAGCAGACAGAGGTCGCGCTGGATGCGATCGCGGAGCTTATCCTCTGATCCTCAGTCTACCGGCGCTACGATCACGGTTTTGCTCTCATAGTCATTGGTGACGGAATTGAACTGGTTAATTGCGCCGGACATATTTCCCATCAGGGCGTTTGTGAATTCCTGATTGAAGGAAATATCCCAGATGGAACCGTTGTTGCGGAAGGATATATTTATATCTGTCGATGTGACGGCAGTGTTTTCCTGAAGCGACTGCAGCAGAAGGCGGGCTGTTTCGTTGGAGAACTGCGTGTCGTCGTCGCGCAGGGACTTTGTGGTGGCCGCATAGGAAAGCAGATGATTCTTATAGATATCAAGCACCTTTTTCATATCGATACTTGTAATTCTGACGGCGGCGTTTGCACGGTCGCCGTTTTCTGTACACCGGAGGATCTCATAGTCAAAGGCCTTTGCCAGCTGCCGGATATATTCCGCGTCGATGTCCCGGGAATAGTCTGCGTTGCAGGTCGCGAAGATGTCGTTGACGGAGAGATAGTCCGCCCACTGTTCGGCCGTCAGAGCCTTCAGCGCGTCGAGCTGAATGGAGAGAGACGCGGAAGCGGGAAGAATGTAGGGATCGTTCATGTAAGAGATGAAACCTCCTGTGAGTTCATCCTCCAGCGCGTTGTCTGAGAGGATCGTCCATCGGGAGCGTTCTTTCTGCAGATGGAAGGTAGCCGTGGTTGTGACGAGATTGTAGGTATTTTCGTTCAGCGTGTCGCCCAGAAGCTGATAATAGTCTTTCGCGGAATCGTCTGAGGACTCTGGATAGACAGAGACGGATTCTTTCAGGAGCTTTGTGCACAGATCCTGTGCAAGCGCATGCATGTCGATGTTTGTGATATCGGCGGTGACAGTTGCGAGATCGCCTTCGATCTTTTCACTTTGGATATCATATTTGAACTTGCGGAAGAAGAGGGCGATGACATTGACGTCTGCATTGCTGATATTTGCAGAGACGGGCTGAGAGCCGGTATGACAGCTGTCGCTGATAAGGGACGCAAGAGTTCCGGCGTCCGGCTCGCTGATCTGAGATAATTCATGCCTGACTGTCTGCGTCGGGCTGTTCGTGAACCTTTGGTACAGGAACGCGCCTGACAGGATAAGCAGAAGCTGCAGAGCCAGAATGAGCGGAAGCCCGATCCGGAAAGAGCGGTGCAGGGTCTTGTGATGAAACGCGTACATTCCGAGCCAGACACCGACGCAGCCGAACAGAAGCGCGATCAGGAAGAGCGTTCGCTCGGAGATGCGCCAGCGGTTTCGCATCGCTTTTCGTTTGTCGATTCCCATCAGAACAAAGCCGGTCAGGTTTATCGCGATGATGTATGTTATAAGAATGATTCGCATATGTCCTCCAACAATAAGTGCCTCTTCATAATAATTATACTAGAAAAATGTTATGTTGTCAAATTGTATCTTTCATTCTCTCTTATATTTTATGAGATGAAACAACAGAATATGACAAATGAAGCAAAAGAAGACATAAAAACTGCCCGGCAGAACACCGGGCAGAAGGACAAATAGAAATCTATGCGTTCAGACATTCCGAAACGAGCTTGCTTATAAAATCATTCTCGTTTTGTTCCATTTCCTGTCGCCAGGAAGAAAAACTTCCTTTTGTTTCCGGGATCACCAGGGCGCAGCGGTAAAACATATCGGTCCGGTTAAAGGGGCTGATCGCGTGCGGGGAGATGAGGCCGCCGGATGCCGCAGACTGTGCTGTCTGCCCTGCCTTCTTGGACGGAAGCTGCGGATAGAGGACGCCGGTCTTGTGGACATTGCAGGATACCATATCCCGGACGCATTTTGTATAATCATCCAGATGCTCCCTGGACAATCGCCTGCCTGATTCGCCTGATTCGTATTCCCATCCCGGCTTGAATTTGGCGTCCAGTACGGCAAAGGGCTGCCCGTCTTTGAAAAATATGTAATCGGGATATGTACAGGTGAAAAATTTGTTTTCCCTGGTTCCGTACACTCTGGTTTCCTTCTGCGCTTTTACGGACCACTTCCCCGGAAGCTTTTGGAGAAAGAGCTTTTCCAGATAGCATTCCCACAGATCCGGCATATACAGAAAAAAGCCGCTCACCTCATTCGGATCATCGCCAAAAATAGACAGCCCCATAAAGTGAAGGATATCCAGGCAGGTTTTGCGCAACTTTTCATACGGATGGTAAAAAGGATGCGAGATCACCTGTTGATTGTCGCGCGTTACGGAATATAAGCTCTCTTTGAGATAGGATGGCGCCAGCAGGGAAAGCTGGCGAAGGAATTCTTCCGCTTCGCTGCCTCTTTCAAAGAGACTTTCGGAAAGCTCCGGATAGTTTTGTCGGATAAACCGATAAGTCTGCAGTATCAGATGGCAGAAGGGATTGTCCGTGACACGCTTATGGATGTTGTATGCGACTTTTCCCTGCAGAGGCCATGTGTTCAGGAGAAGATGGCGCTCCACGTCGATGGAGCTGCGCAGATTTTCATCATTTTTTTCAATTTTTTTATATGTTTTGTAGCTGCCGAGCCGACAGGTGTCCAGCAGCTGATCCCGGAACCGATAGATCATAAAATGAGCGAGTACATCGTCTATAGAGGAAGGGACGGAGGAGCTGCCTGGTTCCAGGTCAGAGAGGGCAGAAATCATATGCAGCAGGAAATAAGGGCGTGTCTCGTCCTTGTCAAGCCGGCAGCGGATCTGCAGCTTAATGTCGTATGTGAGATCCTTGTATGAGTAAGTCTGATCCCGATAGACACCCACCAGATCGCCAAAGCGCATTCCCTTATCGGGAAGGTTTTGATCGTGTGAATAGACAAGCCGCAATTCATTCTGCCTCTCTGCGTCTGCTTTGTGACGCCTTTCCTCGCTGCGGCTGTCGCGCCATATGTATATCTCATTCTCGAGGATCCTGGACTGCAGGTCTTTCAGAAACTTGGCTTTGACCTCGCCCGGATTGCCACAGGACTTGTAATCCTGCCCGGAAATTGTGATCGGTTTAATTGTGATCTGTTCTTTTGCCATGCGGGCTTCCCTCCGAAAAACTTATTAATATTCAGGGAAATTCAGAAAGGTGAAAATAGTAGTTCTAGGTCACGCTCGTAGCAATATCAACATCCTAATCAGGACGCCGGGAGGGACACAAAGCGGTGTGACACTTCCCAATAAAATCTTCGGTATCCTCCTCCCGATGACCGCGGCAATATTCGCGCAGCAAAGGCTCGATTTTTTGCGTCCATATGTTGTTCAGACTATCGTCTGTGCCGTCGTATCCCCTGAAATAGGCATGCCCGATCTGATATGCGTTTCCAAGACGGATACGGCCGCTCCCTTCGCGGATAACTCTGTTCATCTCATTGATCTGTTTGATCAGTTTGATCAGCTCCTCTGGCTTCGTGTCTGACAGTTTTTGCAGCATAGCTTTGAAAGCAGGCTCGATCTCGCATTCAGGCCTCGCCTCTAACCAGAGGAACCTTCTGCGAAGCGCGAAGTCAAAGGTCTCCACACTACGGTCGATGTCGTTCATGGTGCCGATGATGTAAAGATTCTCCGGAATGTAAAATCCATCCCGGAATACATCTTCATCTTCCTCGATCGGCTTGGCAGTCCCGTCCGTGCCGATCTGATAGGTGGGAAGCTGGTGCAGCCTTGTATGGAAAGTGTGTTCGCGGCCTCGATAGGATTCCTCCAGACCGTACATCAACTCGCCGAACACCTCGGACAGATCCGCCCGGTTGATCTCATCAATGATAAAAAAGTATTTTCTAATCGGTTCTTTCTCTTTCTTCGCTTTCTTTGCTTTCTCCGCTTCCTTCGCTTCATCCGTTTCCTCTACGATCCTGCGGCAGAACGCTTTAAAAATTCCATCGAGCCGAACAAAGGAGAGCTCGTTTTTCCCGTTTATCATAACGGGACGCAGTCCTTCCACAAAATCGGTATAGTCGTAGGAGGGGTGGAACTGGACGAATTTAATGAATTTTTTAAACGCCTCATCCTTCATATCTTTCACGTGCTGGGGTTCGTAGGAGTGGGAGTAGCTGAATTCCCTGTATTCTAAATACGCCATACCCTTCACAACCTGGAGGGCGGTGTACGTTTTGCCGGTTCCGGGAGCGCCGGTGAGGATGATTTGCTTTGCGGATCCGGAATCGAGGAGCTCACACAGCTCCCCCTGCATCGGGCTGATTGGCAGCCCACATACCTCAGAAATCTTTAGGATTATTTCTTCGCAGCTGTGAAAACATAAACGATCATCATATTGTCCCATTGAATCCGGTTTGTCCGAATGACTGATATAACTATCATTTCCAGAGGAGAACATTTTCTTAATAACTTCTTCGATTTCCTGTGGTTTTGCCAGGCAAGGAGAGGCGTAGTATTCTATTTTCTCCGTCCATTCCTCGCGCTTGGCGGATATCCAGATATAATAATCTGCTTTGGCTTCGTCATTGCGGGATACAGAATTTACCGATTGTACCCTGATTTTTTTACCGTTTAGTTCAAATCCTCCGATGTACGCATCAGAACGGCATACGACCAGTTTTTTCTCTGTGCTGTTAAAGTTTATCGGTTTGGCATCAGGAAACGTTTTTTCTATATAGCGAAAAAAGAGGCCAGCATATTGGGGTGAATCAATACTCATAATGTGCACTTCCTTTCGTTTGAATTTCACCATGCGTGGCAGTGGGAAATATTTTTATTTATCATATCACAGGATGTTTTCTTTGTCACTTTCTTTTCCGAATCTCTCTGTTGTAAATTTGACGCTATTATTTTATAATAATATTGGAAAATAGGCTCTGCTCAGACAGTGTAAGGGGAGGATTCACAGTGAAAAGATATCAGAAAGCATTTTCGCAAAACTGGAAACGCGCCGTCTGGTGCCTGGCAGTTTTTTTCTTGCTGTTTCTGCACGGAAGTTTGACAGTCTAATTACCTTTTCGTAACAGTTGGACACCCTTTAAACCCTTGTAAAGACTGGATTTTCA
>CANQIW010000042.1 GCA_947624055.1 uncultured Lachnospiraceae bacterium | reverse complement strand
CCTGCATCAGAGGTGTTGCGTCAAAGGTCTGTTTCAGAAACTTCTTTGCCTGGTACGGGTTCAGAAGTCCATTCGTCACAGAACCTGTCGTAATGGTGTCTTTCACAATCTGTCTGTTTGTTCTTGGCATAACTGCGTCCTCCTTTTCTTAGATAATCCCATGGAGATAGTGTTCGTCTCCATCAGACTTCTCAACGCCTTCGGCGCTCAGCTGCGTAGTGATCCCCTCCTGCTTCAGAAGCGGCGCGAGTGCCTTGTTCACAGCCTTCTCGACCATCTCCTCAACAGTCGGCTCCGGATTTTCTTCCTCCTCAGTGCCGAGCGCTTTCGCGACAGCCGCGCTGACCGCTTTTTCGATCACCTCGCCGATGTTCTGGGGATCTTCCTTCTCCTCCTTCTCCACAGGATTCTTCGGATCCGTGCCCGGAGCCTGCGGATTCTGCCCCTGCTGCTCGATATACTCAGCTACGGCAGCTTTTGCGATTTCCTGTACTTCCTGCTTTGTCACGTCTTTTTCCTCCTCTTCATCATTGAAATTGTCCAAAAAGGCGCCGAGGTTTTCGTAGATCCCTTTCAGCGTCTCCTTGTTCTTACTGCTCATGGCTTTGCCAGCCTTTTCAATGTTGGCCGCCTTGAAGACGCCATTCTCAGGCATAAGCAACCCCGTGATGATCTCGTTGAAATCCTCGAGGGCTTCCTTGATGGCGTTCTCGTCGTGCTGAAACTCGAACCTATCCGTCTCGGGATTATACACATCGAGCAGGCACTCGCTGAGGGCATAGTAGGCGTTCCAGAAATTGTCGCGGATGCTGCTCCGCTTGTACGATTCCTTCACCTTGCCCTTTTCCACAACATCAAAGCCGAACAGGCCGGCGAGCTGCTTTAAGATACCTTTGCTTTTGCCCTTTTCGACAGCATCGGCAGGCTCGGCAATGTCAACGTCTACTTCGCTGTAAACGCCGGTACCACCCATCGAGAAGCCGGTGATCTCGCCCTTCTCAATTGCCTGGAAGATGTTCTCGTCCTGGATCTCGACCGTCATGAGCCATGTGCCCTTTTTGATCGTCTGTCCGTCAAGTTCCATGTCGCACTTTGCCACGGAGCTCTCTACCACAGCCGCGCCGGCCAACGGCTCGAAGCTGTGCTGCAGGTCCACATTGTTCCCGTTTTTCGCGAACCAGTGGGCCGCCTTTGTGATCTCCTCCTCCGTCATGTAATTGCCATCGGTGTCCTCCACCATCGGCTCATACACGATGCCGGTCACATAATGCGAATCCGGATCCGACTTCAGGATCCGCCCGTATGTCTGGAAATCTGCATTGCCGCCCTCGGATTTGGTAATCAGAAATTTCCGTTTATTTGCCGCCTTTCCAACCAGAGACACAAAACCGATCTTTGCGTCATTGATGGCATAGGCCTTTGCCACTTTATCCGGCATGATTCTGCTCCTTTCATAGATTTTTCTCGATCTCACCAACAAAAAAGCACGGTGCGCGCGGCCCGTGCTGTCTGTTCCATACCATATCTTCCCTCCTTTTTTTCATAAGAAAAGCGCCTGCCTCAGCAGACGCCACATTTGCACCATATTATGACCGATGATTCCTCTCGCAGTACAGTTTAAAACTATCCACGGCACGCTCTGGGGCATCATCCGTCAATTCAAAGCAACCATTCTCTTCGTTGATCCTATACCATTCTTTGTTTGACATCCAGTACATGGATTCTCTTTCTTCCGTAGTAGGCGCTCTCATTCCGATCACTCCTTTTCTTGAATTATACCAAATGAACCCAAGATCTGCAATGCAAATTTATTCTTTTCGCCCGAGGAATACGCACCGGAAAAGGCTTCTGATATAATTTCTGTGCCGTCAGAACGAAAAGCGGCATAATCAGACAACCGTTCTTTTGCCATAAGGATCGCAGCATCATCAGAAGATACATTGGCAACAGCCTTTACAGCATCCAAGCCGTTCAATCCGTATTTGTTGGATACAACATGGCCAACTTCATGCCTGATAATAGATCTGTAATCTGTTCCGGCCACAAACCAACCGCTTTCCACAAGCTTGTCATATTCTTCGCTCAAGCGCTGCGCATCGCGGAATGCATCGGCATTTATGCAGATCATGTGATTTCTCGTAACGGCAAAATCGTTTGGATTCGCGGTTGTATCGAGCATGATTGTGACAGACTTTCTCCCGTCTTTTATCAGCGGGAAGTCTGCGGCAATCTCGTCTACATCGTCAACCAGATCTTTCAAGGTCTGAATATCTCCATCAAATTCTTTAAACCCGGACAGGCTCACGCCTTTTCCCCTTGCATACTTCATAATCTCTTTGAATTGTCCAGAGGATATTTTCTCTCCAGGTTCCGGCCACTCAATCTGATCCTCTTTCTCGGCGTCCATCTTCGCTTCCCACTCGGCGTCCACCTCATCCATGTACCTCTCGCGCATTGTCCTGCGCTCCTCTGCAGACATCCCCAAAATGCTCTTATCGCGGACAGGTTTCATGAGGCAATGGCAATTCACTGACTCCGACGCAGGGAGGCACGTATCGCGCGGGCACATCGGCCGGTATGTAACTCCGTCCTTTCCGACCAGCACGAACGGCTCGTCCACTGGAACTGTCTGACCGCTTATCGCCACATGATTCTCCCGCGGATGGTCGGCCCATGTATGGAGCCACTCCTTTTTCTCCACCGCAGGATCCTGCCGCATATACTCAAGCTGTGAATAGGATTCTATTCTCAGCACTTCCGTAATTGCCGCCCGCCTGCTTTTGTATCCGGCAGCGCGGATCCCGCTGTCTGATATTGCGAGTGAGACGTCCTGCACAGATCTGTGCTCCGCCACGGCGTCCGAGAGAATGCCGCCGATTGTGTCGTCGTTTGACAGCTGCATAAGACCAGCAAGCTCCTCGCTCCAATCCTCGATGAAACGTATGGCAGGCTTCGTTACCCGGTTGTCCCCGGCGAGGTCCGGCGCTTCGTCAATCATCCAGCTTGTGGTGAACGTCTCGAGCAGGCTTATAAACTCGCTCCGGAATGCCTCATGCAGTTCGTCACGCAGGGCAGCCTCGCTCTGGATTTCCGGCCACACGTCCGTTACGAAATTCTCTATACCGGCAGATTCTCCGATCCGCTTCAGCAGGTTTTCCGTATTCCTGTCATAAGATTCGGCAATGCTGTCCTCGATCCGGCTTACTGCTGCCACCGCTTCGGCGGGAGCGGTATACCCCTCGTCAGCCAACGTCTGCTCCAGATCATCGTCTGCTTTTCTGATATACGCTTCGATCGCATCCATCAGCGGCCGGACATTCAGCCTCATGTCTGCCCTCCTTTGATCTCGGACAGGAGTTTATGCACCTGCTTCATGACCGCAACAACCTCGTCCGGCGCGTTATTCTTCTGCGCTTTCGATATCTGCGTATTCAACTGTGCCATGAGATTGTTCTTCGCAGCCTCTGCCTGCGACAACTGATTTTGTACGACAATCGGAACATCGCCCCAGTCTCCGTCATAATCATCTGCAGTTTCGCCCATGGCTTCATAGGCAACCTGCTTTGCCTTGTTCGGCGGCAGACCTCCGGCTTTCTCCGCGACAGTCAGGATCTTATACAGATCGTCCGGATTCGTGATGTCTGGCTCCATGAAGTAGACCTCAACATATTTCAGACCGTACCCATTCAGCAGGCGGTTGTTAATCGTCCATGCCAGAGAGGTGCGCTCCGGCTGAAACACCTGCTTCTCCGTCACTTCCATCGCCGTCTGAGCTGTGGCGCGGTTGAAATCCGTTGTGTACCCGACGTACAGATCCGGGAGGTTGAACGAAGACTGCACTTTCCTTCGGTTCCCGTCTATGTATTCCTGGAACAGTTCATCTTTCTGGAGGATAGCCGCAAGATCTTTCAGCTCAACCTCCGGCATCTTTGCATCAAAGTCAGAATCGTTGTTCTCAGCTTCCAGAAGCAGGAAGGAGTGCTGCCCGTCCTCACCGCGGATACCATTCATATACTGCTTCAGATTATCCATGCTGTTCTTCGACAGCGTCCCACCCTTTACGACAATCGCGAGCGGGATGTGCCGGCCGTTTATGAAATAGTTGTTATTCAGGCTCTCAGCTCTCCGGGCGCCGTCGCATCCGAGGATCTGCCCTATCCATCGCACCTTTCCATATGTGTCGGTACCGATCGGGAAGTCGATGATCTCATTCGCCCGGTACTTATACGGTACGCTGACCGCATATTTGCCAGTACGGTAATCCATCGCGCGCGGATCCCCGAACTCCTTGTAGTACACCGTCGTCCCGCCGATGCTCTGCTTGTACTTTCTGAACCGCTTTTTCCGCTTAACCTCTTTCCCCTTGTACAGATAAACAACGTCATGAAGCGGATCCAGAGGGCGGCTCTTGCGCATATACGCTGTTTCACGGACAAATTCAATCTGGACAACCTCCCCGGCACGGTTCCGGATGACTTCGCAATATGCTATCCCGAACCGTTCCCGCGCATCGATGATGTTCTCAAAGATCTCCTTCGTGTCCTGCTCAATTGTGAACAGGTTGATTATGTCTTCAAGCTTCTCCCATTCGGCCAGAGTCTCCGGGGTTTCCTCCTGGTCGTCCTCCTTGTAGCGAATCCCGATACCGTAGCCGGCAATATTGCTCTTGTACGCCCTGATGCACTGTGGGAGAATATGAGAATTATCCACGATCTGACCGAGGGCATCGAGCGGAAGATCTGGATCCGGCCAGTTTGTCGCATACATCTTCTCGTCTTCGTCGATCTGAACCGAACCGTCAGCTTTCGCAATGGGACGCTGCTCTGGTTTCAACGGCTCGTCGGCCTTAATGAGCGTCACGCTGACGCTCCGCTTGCCTTCGCTCACCTCTTATCGCTCCTTTCTTTTCGTCGGAAAGCATGTAAGCAGCATGCAGTCCGCTTCATCAGGAGACGTCAGCCCCCTGTCCTTCATTTCCTTTTTGCTTTCGACTTTCGTCTTTGAACCGACAAAGCCGTACTTCCTGCACGACAGCTGACCGACAAGGTCGTCGTCATCCGGCAGGATCAGTGTCGGCTTTCTCGGTCGCCCTTCCTCATCGAAAGGCTGTATCATTTCCCGGATCACTCCCATCATGTAGGTAGTGGTGTCGTAATAGAATTTATGCTTAATCGGCTGCCCGAACTGGAACGGCACGACCACCATGGTGTCGTACATCTCCGGATTCGCTCTCTTGATAGCTTTCAGCTGATCGGTGACGCCGCCGCCGACGCCGCCATCGTCAATCTTCACGGCAATATTCTTTTTGAAACGGTACAGATCCTTCAGCGCGGTGTAGAGCATGGCAATATTCCCTGCGGTCCACGTCGTGTCCATGCCGTTTTTCTTCTTGAAGATCTTCGCTACCTCATTCACCTTGTACCCGATCACGGTCTTGTCGTCGCCAAAGCGGGCAACGTCGCAGCCGATGTCGATGGAAACCACACCGCTCCGGTCAGTGACCTTGTTGCCCTGCGCATCGTAGAACTCGCCGAACGCTTTTGCTGTGTCCGGCTCCATCTCTGTATTGATGGATCCCTCCAACCAGGACAGCGGAACAAATACATCGTCCTCCTGATCCGGGAACTCGCCGTACACGCGAACCTTGACGACGTTGCTCTCCGCCCCGTATTTCCTTTTGAGGGATTCAATATTGTCTTTGTTGGTTCGCCTGCTGTTTTCCGAATTGACGGTATGCGTCGAGTATATGCCGCGGTCGGTCGTGAACGCATCGTAGAACGTCCCGCTCGTCCGTGTCGGGTTTCCGCACATCAGAAGCTTATTGTTCGCGCCGGAAAGCGTTCCGAGTATCACCTCCATGATCGGATCCGCGACGCCGGATGCCTCATCGATGATGAACAGCATATTATCCTCGTGGAATCCCTGCATATTCTCCGGCTTTGTCGCCGTTCTGGCTACCGCAAACCACCGCTTCTCGTATCCTTTGACGTACACATATGTTTTCGTCCACTTTAGCAGCACTTTCAGGAGCGGCGACTCATTCATCCACTTCGCAACCTCTGACCACAGGACGTCATGCAGCTGCTGCTTTGTCGGCGCGGAGCATACGACTCTGGCGTTATAGTGGCAGGAAAGGAACCACAGGAAGATCGCCGCCTCAAACGCCGTCTTCCCGACGCCCTGCCCAGATTTTACTGCCACCCGGTTCTTTTCTTTCACGTCGAAGGCAACTTCTTCCTGCCAGTCGTCCGGTTCAAAATTAAGGACCTCTCGGAAAAACACGGCGGGATCCTGCCTCCATACCGGCAGCCTCTCGTCGAGCAGATCATGCAACCAATCCATGTTAGCCATCGCCTGCGCCTCCCATCCCTCTGATCTTCTCGGCCCAGATGCGGACAGTGTCGTTCTCTGCAGTCTCGCCGGCGATCTTCTGCTTTTCAAGCCGCAGGCGTGTCAGAGCCTCGATCGCTTTCGTTTTTCTGCCCTGCACAGACGTAAGCTCCCTTTCCAGTCTTGCCACGAGATCTACCGTGGAGGATGTGGACGTCTGTATTCCGTATATGTCTCCCGGAAGCCTTTCGCCCTTTTCGACCTTCTCCTGGATCCGCTGTTCGTACAGATCCTTATCGCCCGCATCCTTAAACGTCCGCTTCTGCTCATTCCTGAACACGCTGCTCACGTACAGACCGCCCTCTGCCTTCTTATACTGGTTTATTGCCTTCATCAGCCGGCGCTCGCGCACGCTGAAAAGCATGATCTGCTGAACCAGCATTTCTTCCTCATCCTGCGGTACCGTCTCAATAAGCTCTTTTTCTTCGTCGTCAAGGGTATCCCAGTATATCTGGCTGTACCCTCCATGCTTTAGGGCGTTGGTATTTCCATACGGCACAGACGGGGCATGACCGGCAGCGTTATGGTTCCCCGGCTGCCCGCCTCGCTTTTTGCGAACGTTCGGTTTTTTATCCGAACGCTCGGTTTGTTTTTTTTTGCTCGCGGCTCCGTCCCAGTCCTGGGTAGATTTCCACCGACGCACAGTCCCCTCCGGCTTCCCGAATTTCTTCGCAATATCGACCAGACGCATACCTTCCCTGTACAGTTTTTCTGCCTCGATGCTATCCGGACTTCGCGCCCTTGCCATATACCACCACCTCGCCATTCATTTTGATTTGGTATGTACGGAGAAAGGCAGGGCAACATTCTGCGCCCCGCCCCTCTGTTCCATCCTTTGTGTAGCACCTTCTCATATCTTCGTGATGAACTCCGCCTTGGAATATTCACTCCCCGGCCTTATCATCATCTTTAAGAAGTCCTCTTTGCTGAAATCAGACAGCCTAAAGATCTCCTCCGGCCTCATTCCCAACTGCTTCCCTATTTCCTCCACCGTCTTTCCCTCATTCAGCAGCTCTTTCACGATCGCCTTCATTGGTTCGAGCAGGTGTGTGCCTCTCGCCCTGTTATGCGTCACCGTGCCGTATATGTTCCCGGCCTTATCCTTGTGATCCACGACCACCACCGGGATCTTGTCTCCGAGCATGGACCTCAACGGCTCCTGCCCGGCCACCGTCCACCGATGGAATCCGTCTATGATCGTGTAGTCCGGCCGCACGACGATCGGCAGCGTCCATCCGTTCGTCAGAATGGACTGCTTCAGCAGCTCCAGGTTCTGCTTTGATACCTTGTTTGGGTTGTAGTCATTCGGTTTCACTTTTGATCTGTCTACCCAGTGGAGGGTAGACAGTGGCGCTTTGATGTCCATCCCTATCTTCCCTCCTTTTTCTTGGCCTGGATAATATATTTCCCGTAGATCCTCTGGTACAATGCCCTGAATGTCCTAAATTTCGGATCCCCGGAAATCAGACCTTCGTATATTGCCTTGTAGTCCTTGTTGTCGGCGATCACCGACACTCGCATGAAGAAATCCCGGTACCGCTCCGCCACGTAACGCTTGTGTCCGTTCCCGAAATAGAGATCCATATCAGAGAACATCTCCAAGAGCGCCGCCTTGTAGTCTTTCCTGTCTTCCCCCTCGTTCTGCTTCCTCGCCGCCGTGCTCCGTCCGAACATCTCACTGTCCCAGTAGAGGGAGGCGAGATATGCATTCGGCTCCCGCTTGATGATACGTTCCATCAGATCCGGATAGTATTCGTTCATCTTGACAAGGCTGCGCGCGGTATCGACGGAGAAGAACTGCGACACCCGCAGCTGTCCCTTTCTGGTCCCTGCCTGCCACAGAAACAGATAAATCTCCGGGATATCGACTTTCTCCCGGAGCAGATATAGCCACACATCATTATTCGTCCAGTCGTAGATCGGGAAGACCTGCTGTTTGTTCGTCATGGTCCTTCCGGCTCTGAGCATCGATGCGATGTTCTGGAGGCGTTGTACGGACTCTGCCGTCCGTATGCCGACAATGGTAATCCCGTCGGAGCATACACGGGGAAGGAAATCCTGATAAGCGTCCAACCTCGGCCTCAGCTTCGGATGTTCCCTTATCGCGAATGATGGCGGGTTGCGCACCCACACGTCCTTCTTGTACCTGTCCCAGCAGATGAACGTCTCGTCATTGGACAGCTCGTTGAAGCAGTTGAAGTGCTTCACTTCCAGGCAGTACCACTCAAATTTGGCGCCGAGCAGCATGAAGCGCCGGCGCCATTCTTTGACCTTTTCTTCGATGCAGGAGAATATGGCCTCTTCGTCTATGAACTGTACCGTAAGCTGTGCCGGATTGATCTCGCCGGTCTGGATCAGCTCTAGGACGAGCTGCGCCATAACCAGGCTGTCCTTGCCGCCGCTGAAGGACATGTACACCGGGAGACCGTTTCGGAACACATTCCGGATCCGCATCTTCGCCGCTTGAACGACATCGATGCTCGCCGCGCACCGCTTTACAGCCATATCTTTTCTCCGCACTTGGGGCATACGACGAATTTTCTTACCTCGGCGGCCTCGTCCGGCGCTTCCCCATCTGTGCCTCCATCGGGATCATGCTGCGCCTCGGCAGTCCTCTGCTCCTGCCTCGCTGCATTCTCCCTTATGTTCGTGATCTCAGACTCGGCCAGAGTGCCATATTCTGAGATCTTCTCTGTGATTTCGTCTGCATCAGACACCATCTGCCTCAGTATTTCCTCGTCGAAGCCGGGAATGTCGAGATCCCCCTGCAGTTCCTCGAGGAACGCATTCAGTGTATCGATGTTCTCAATCCCGAGACTGAAAATCTTATTGTCAGCTATCATCAGCTTCCTCTTCTGGTTTTCAGTCAGATTGCCGTATTTATATACTTCCGCAGTCTCAAAACCCATTTTTACGAGCGTATCATACAGGCCGTTTCCGGCGAGGATCATGTTTCCCTCATCCACGACGATCGGCCTGATCTGCCCGAACATCTTGACGCTGCGCTCAAACTCCTTGATCTGCTGCTCCGTGTGGATCCTCACATTTCTTTCCGGTTTTACCAGATCGGAAAGCTTCATAGTGGTGATTGTCATTTTTTGCATGTCAATTCACCCCGCTTTCCAGAAATGCTTTCGCACCCGGCATGTATTCCGCTGCCTGCTCAACGATGGATCTGTCGATCTGGAAGATCTCCTTCCATCCGTTTTCTTCCGTCCCGGTCCACTGCCTTGCCGGCCACGGATGTGTGCCGCACAGATACCCGTTCGGCCATTCATAGATCGGCGGCATCTTCACGGCGTAATAGTGGATGTATGCCAGGATATGCTCATGCGTCCAATCGGACAGCGGACTGTATCTCGTGACGCCAATTCTGTTTGTATAGATATTGTCGCCTTTCCCGACATAGTTCCCGTCCGCGCGGCGCCTGCCGAGCAGCAGCATATCGAGACCGTGATCCTTGTAATATTTTGCCTGTCCCCTGTGCTGCACAATGTGGAACCACTGGGCGGCAGTCTTGCTGTCCTGCGGGAAGAGCATCTGAGGATGACCGGCGAGCCACTTCATGTCCTGTCCGGTATTCACGATCTCAAGCTCTTCCGGCTTGTTCTCGTTTACCCATTCCACGAAGGCCGGGTATTCCAGATTGCTGACGACCAACACGCAGGACGTGATCCCAGCCTTCTGGCAGATCTCGCCAAGCACGAGCGAGTCTTTCCCGCCGCTCCATGCAAACGCCGCTTTCTTCCCTTTCGTTTTCTTCCGGATGTCCGCCACCGTTTTCTTCACCAGAGCATCCAGATCTGGTTTGGAGACAGCTGATTCGATGTCGGCCATCGCCTCGATCCATTCCGAGTTCTTTATCCTCTGCTTTCTTCCAAGAGTTTTACTCATGCCGACACCCCCTGCTCGCGATCAGCGCAATGGCGCCAGACAAAATAACCGTGATCAAGCTCCCGGCAGTTTTCCACGCCGCGGCGCCGGTTATGTTTCCATACCCGAAAATCGGCAGTCCAACGATCAAAGCCGCCGCTATGCCTCCTACGATTCCCGCAGGGCTCATTTTGACGCCTTTCAGCGTGAGTACAGTCGGGAGTAGGGTAGCCGCTCTTAACGTGCCGTAGGCCAAAAATAGGTGCGTTACAGTCAGCCCTGGTATGTTGGCTATCAGTATTCCGACTACGAGAAGCGCCACCATTGCAGCTCTGGAAAACCGCATTTTCCCAACGTTCCCATACTCTCCGGCAATTTGCAGATCCGTTGTGAGAGACGACACGGCGCACAGGTTGCTGTCTATCGTTGACAGCAGTCCGGATACGATCATGAACAGGAACGGCACCACGGCCCACGCCGGGAAAAGGTGTCTTATCAGTTCAAAGTTGATGATTCCGGTGTCCGATGCGGCATACCCGCTTCCAGCTCCGGCAAATCCGAGGACCCCCATAGATAACGGAATGCTGCCGAAAAGGACTGCGCCAATCAAGAACGCCCTCCCTATCCTGTTTTTCTTTACGCAGAATGCCCGCTGCCAAAAGCACTGATCCCCGAACGGCCCGGACATAAGTCCTATTGTGGTGGGGATCCCAAATCCCAAAAGAATCTCTATCCCTTTTGCAGATACCAAGGACCGGCAGTCTCCCGCGATACCGCCGAGTCCCCGGAGCAGCGTTTCCACGCCGCCGACATTGCGGACGCCGAAGATCGCAAATCCGGCGCTTGCTGCCAGCATGAAGATCATCTGCGCGGCATCAGTCAGCATCGAGGCTTTTATCCCGGAAAATTGCGAATATGAAAAAGCAATCGCCGCAATGGCGATCGTCATCCATACAAACGGTATCCCTGTCAGTACGCTCAGGATCTTACTCCCGGCCAGAAGCTGCACACCGGTTGACAGGACCGACAGGGCGCCAAGCTGGAACAGGTAGATATTCTTCACGCCTTTGGAGTTGTACTTCTCGCCCATGTAGCCGGACAGGGTAATTCCCTCCGGCATCTCCACACGGATTTTCTTCGCGAACGGAATAAAGGCTATCAGGCACAGCACGTTGGGTACCAGAAACCAAAACAGCCCTGCAAAGCCGTTTGTGTAGGCGTTTTCCGTGGACACGAACAACGCCGGCGCCCATATCCATGTCGCGGCGATGCTCAGCGCGGAGATCAGCCAGTTCATATCCCGGTCCCCAACACAGAATCTTTCAACATCATTTTCTCTCGTTGTCATAAGCACTGTTGCGAGCAGCATGACCACTGCATAGACAATCAGCACTATCAGTGTGTAATTCATACGTTTCCTCCATTCTTTTTGAAATTATGGAGGAGCCTATGCTTTCCTCTGTCCGTAACACCCCTTTCCCGGAATTTTTCGCACAAAAAGGGCAGCCGGATCATCCTGCTGCCCCGTGGCGTTTAATTAGAATTTTACGGATATCAGTATACCACTTTCGAACTATGATGTAAATAACGACTTTTTAACGCTAGTGGATTTAATGTACTGACAAGCCGTCCACCCCGAAAATGAGTGCTGTGAGCCTTTCGGTCGCCACACGCAGATCCGCGTATACGTTTTGCTTTGCCAGATGATATTTTTCTGCGAGTGCATCCACCGTCATAGGTGCGTCTGCGATGTACCTGTCCCAAATTATGTTATATCTCCGTATATCAATATCACGGTTCTCTGATTTTTCGCAGTAAACCTGATACAATGATATCATCGCATCAACGTGGCTCATGATGATCGCTGTCCTGGTCGCGCTGTTCTTGATGCTCTCCACGATAATCTCGTCATTATACAACGACATCATTTCCTCAAGTATATCTGCCGCCGATTCCCCCATCTGCGCCCGGCCAAACACGGAGTTTTCCGCATTCTCTTTCAGCATGTGGTAATTCCGCAGAAGCAGCTCAGTATTTCTGAGTTTTCTTTTTCTGCGCCGCTTCCGATCCTCGGCGCGTTCGGAATTAAATGTCTCTATGGCCTGCGCAGCGCCGATCTGCGCTGCCTTCTCGTATACCTCTTGAAACTGCTCCTGCGACATTACCACGAATACCCGCTTTTCATCCGGCATAATTTGATCATTCATACTGCACCCCTCCTGTTTTGCTTTTCATACCAGCTCATTCATGGTATAATAAAGTTGCTTAGGTTGGAGGGTTGCGAAAGCGCTCTCCTTCTTTTTACGCCCCTGTCAGCGTCTGCATATAATCCTCGATAGTCATCTGTCCTGGCATGTCATAATGCGGGATCTCGTCTGGGGACGACTCCGCCGGCTTGCCCCGGATCTGCGGCGCGTAACCGAACATCTTTTTATAGCACACCGGTCCATACCCAAGCTCCCGGCTTTTTGAACTCTTTAACAGGCGCCCACAAACTACGCACTGCATATATTACTTTCCCTCCCTCCATATCATGGTCTCTCTCACCATAACCATACTTCTTGCGGCATAACGTCCAGCAGCTTGTCCAGCTCCGTGCTTTCTTTCCATCCGTACTTAAATCCCATGCTTTCTTTGTCGGCTCTCTCGTACACTTCCTCAAAATGCTTGATCATCTGGATATGCCCCTGGTTCTTCTCCTGCAGGATATCCAGCGACGCCTTCAGACAGTCATACCGGTACCGGAGTGCGATAAAACTCTGGTAGATCCGGAAGCACTGTTTCGCCATGTCTACGATTTCTTTCTTTGTCAGCCGTTCGATCTTCTTTCGGGCATCGCTCTCAACCCATTCTGCTGAGAAATCCTCCAGACCGAAATAGTCTTCCTCGTAGCTGTCATATCCAAGCAGCCCGCCAAAGTCGTTCTCAGCGCCCATCACCACGAAGAACAGGTTGAAGAACTCCTGCAGGCTTTCAAACATCCAGTCATTCATATCGTCCAGCATACGTTCACAGTCTGCCTCCAGCCCGGAGAACATCATCTTGAATTCATAGGCCTCTTCCTCGTCACCGTCCAAAGCGTCGATCAGGGTGTCCTTGTCCTCGCAGTACCATTGCACGTCGCTACACTGTTCCTGAATCTCCCATAGGTATTCCTTTATGCTGTTGTAATTCAGATCCTTCACGATCGGCTTTTTGTAGCGCATCTGGCGGGCTTTTTCCTGACGTTTTTCTTCCGCTGTCATTCCTGCTTCACATCCCATCCATATTTA